>JBBREM010000006.1:0-43839 GCA_038202925.1 Fimbriimonadales bacterium
CGAGAATGTACATCCCGGTGTTGACGGTGTCGCTGAACACCTCCGACCAGCTTGGCTTCTCGACAAACCGCTCAATCCGTCCATCGTCGGCCGTGATGACCACGCCAAAGTCGAGGGGATTAGGCACTCGGGCGAGGATGAGGGTCGCCAGGCTTCCCTTCTCCTTGTGATAGGTGATCGCCTTCGTCAGGTCGCAGTCGGTGAGCGCGTCACCGGAGATGATGAGGAACGTGCCGTCCTTAAGCTGATCCTGGGCTTGCTTTACACTTCCGGCCGTCCCGAGCGGAGTGGCCTCGATGGTGTAGGCAATGTCGAGCCCGAAATCGCTGCCGTCTCCGAAGTAATCCTGAATCTCGTCGGCGAAATAGTGAAGGGTGGCGACGACCTCGGCCACCTCATGACGCTTGAGGAGCGTGAGGATGTGCTCCATGATCGGCGCGCCGCAGATCGGGACGAGCGGTTTCGGGCGGTTGGACGTGATCGGGCGCAGCCGCGAGCCCTCGCCGCCCGCCATCACGACCGCCTTGATCATGCGTTCATTGTGACCCGCGAGCCTCAGTCACCGGCGGTCCGGCCGTTCGATGCCATCTGAAACGCGGCGAGCATCAATCGGTGGCATTCGCGCACCGTCGCCGCCGACGCTTCGACCGAGTAGGCATCGAGTCGCTTCACGAAGGGCAGCTTCGCAGCCATATCGCATTCGTTGCTCGTGTGGAATTCGCTGCGCATCGTAATCGGTCCAGCCATCACGAGCGGCTCGCAAAGGCTTTCAAGCGCCTGACGCGCGCCCTGTTCGATCGCCGGCCAGGTCTCGCTCGGGTGTTTCAGCCTGCCCATGTATTTGCCGTATCCCTGTTTGGTCTCGTAGGTCTCGACGCCAACAATCGTCTCGCGGGCCTCAGCACAGCCCGCCCGATCGGAGGAAACGAAGACCACCGGAACCCCCATCTCGCCGGCGATCGCGGCGCTGACGGCGATCTCCCCGGCCTCTTGCCCGTTGATCCAATAACGGTGGATGCTTCCCGACAAGGCGTGCTCCATCATTCCGCGAAGAGTCCCCGCCATCCCGTGATAGCCGATCAGCATGGCCGCCGCGAAGCTACCGTCGAGGCCATCCATCATGTAGTCGTCGCGCGGATAGAAGCCCGAGATGAGCTGCGTGCCCGGCTCCAACTCGTCGACCAACAAGTTCTTGCAGTTGCCGTGCGCATCCTTCACGACGATTTCGTCAGCTCCGGCTGCCCAGGCTCCGCGAATCGCCGCGTTGACGTCACCGGTTAGCATCCGCCGCGCAAATAGGTAGTCGTAATGGCTGCTATCCGCGCGGCCACATTGGCTGAAGGAAGCGATCCCGGTCGCGCCTTCGATATCCACGGAGATGAACACTTTCATGCAGATTCGCAGTTTGCCTTAATTTAGTTTAACAGTAGACATTTGTCCCGTATCCTATTGTATAGTCTTGCGCAGGAGGAACACCAATATGCAACTTCAGGATTACATTATCGGGGCTACGAGGAAGCAGCTTAAGGAGGCGTTCGACTACGCCAAGCTCGTGCCCGCCGACAAGCTGGAGTGGAAGCCGCTCGACGAGGGCCCGCAGCGTGCTCGATCAACTACAAGAACTAGCTCAGTGCGCCGCGTATGCGGTGCCCATGATCACCGGCGAAAAGAGCCAGGAGGGAGGCGAAGGCGACTGGGAGAAGCTGGGGGCAGCGCGACAGCAGTGGGATTCCATCGAAAAATGCGAGAAGGCCGCCGAGCAGAACTTCGAGAAGCTCTACGCAGTGATGCGCGAGTGCCCGGATGCTCGGCTGAAGGAAACCGTTTGGCTGCCCTATGACGGAGGCCGCGACTTCACGATCGAGGAAGTCATGGACTACCCGCGGTGGAATTGCAACTACCACGCCGGCCAGATCGCCTACATGCAAACGCTCTACGGCGACAAGAAGATGACCTAAGGCGGGGCGCTTCCAAAGGGCCCCGCCGCGATACCCACAAAGCGTACAATCTCGGTATGTGTGGCATCGCCGGATATGTGGGCCCTAAGGAAGCGGTGGATATCGTTTTCGATCAGCTCCGCCGCCTCGAATATCGCGGCTACGACAGCGCGGGGATCGCGTACCTGGAGGACGGCCACATCAATGTCCTCAAGCGAGCGGGCAAGCTTAATGAGCTGGGTCGGCTCGTCGCGGAGCACCCCGCCCACGCCCATTTGGCGATTGCGCACAGCCGCTGGGCGACTCATGGCGGGCCGACTGACGACAATGCCCATCCGCATTACGACGCCTACGAGCAGGTCGCGATCATCCACAACGGGATCATCGAGAACTATCTCGATCTGAAGGAAGAGCTTGCTTCGAGGGGGCATACGTTCAAATCGCAAACCGATACCGAGGTCGCGGCCCACGTCATCGGCGAGGAGTATTCCAAGTGGGGCGATCTCGAGGAAGCCGTCCGCCACGGCGTGAAGCGGCTGCGCGGCGCGTTTGCCCTCGTTGTGATCTCGGTTAAGGAGCCAAACCGGATCGTCTGCGTCCGCAACGCGTCACCCCTGGTGATCGGGCTTGGCGTTGGCGAGAATTTGCTGGCCTCCGACATCCCTGCGCTCCTTCCGTACACCCGCGAAGTCGTGATTCTCGAGGAGAACACGATGGCGATTTTGAGCGACGGCGAAGTGCGCATCACCGACGCCGACGGGCGCGAACTTCCGCTCAATCCGATCCACATCGACTGGGAGCTCGATGTCGCCGAGCGCGGCGGTTACGAGCACTTCATGCTCAAGGAGATCCACGAGCAGCCGAGCGTCATTCGCAACGCGATCGCCGGCCGCATCGACGATAAGAACAACGTGCGCCTCGAGCAGGTTTTTGGCGATCACGTGTGGACAGAGATCGACCGCGTCAACATCATCGCCTGCGGCACCGCCTACCACGCGGGGTTGATGGGGAAGCATCTGTTCGAGAAGCTGCTCCGCTTGCCGACCGACGTCTACTACTCGTCCGAATTCCGCTACGGCGATCCGGTTTTGTCGCCCAAGTCACTGGCTATCTTCATCAGCCAGTCCGGCGAAACGGCTGACACTCTTGCCGCGCTGAGACTGTGCAAGCAACGAAGAATCCGAACGCTGGGAATCGTGAACGTCGTCGGCTCGAGCATCGCCCGCGAATGCGACCGGACGATCATGACCCAAGCCGGCCCCGAGATCTCGGTAGCCTCGACCAAGGCGTATACCGCGCAGGTCATCGTCCTCACCCTGCTTGCCCTGCACATTGCGCAGGTGCAGGAGGTGCCGGGGATTCGGATCGACGAGTGGGTCAAGGCGCTGATCGATCTGCCTACCAAAGCCGAGGCGGCTCTCGCCCTCGAAGATGAAGTCATCGACGCCGTCGTGAAGGTCGGTCAAATGCCGATCTGCTTCTTCCTCGGCCGCGGCGCGGACGCATACGTCGCCCAGGAAGCTGCCCTAAAGCTGAAGGAAATCGCCTACATCCCAACTCAGGAATATCCTGCCGGAGAGATGAAGCACGGTGCCCTCGCACTGGTTCAGCCCGGGGTGGTGGCGGTGGTCGGCGCGACCGACCCGGCGATCGCCGACAAGGTGACGAGCAATATCAAAGAGGTACAGGCCCGAGGCGGCACGATCTTCGCGATTACTACCGACGGAGATCAAATCGTCCATAAGGTTGCCGACATCTCGGTGCAGGTGCCCTCGACGAAGCTCGACTTTCTCAATGCGCTGCTCTCCGTGATCCCCTTGCAGCTTTTCGCATATCACACTGCGAGGCTTGCCGGATGCGATATCGACCAGCCGCGGAACCTAGCCAAATCCGTCACCGTCGAGTGATCGTGGATTTACACAGCGGGATCAAAGAGAAGCTCTTGCCTTGACGGGCAGCGGATAGCGCGCGCGAGATCGCAAGGCTCGTCGATCCAGGCTCCCCCCAAGGCGGCAAGCGACCGCATGGCAAGATCGCCGCTCCGACGGAGAAGTAGGGACGAGAGGCGGCTTCGCGCCGCATGGAGCGCGCCGTGCCACGTGCCTCCCTCCTTGAAGCGGGCGGCGCCAATAATGGTATGCGAGCTGAAGGCGTAGATGAGCGCGTTGCGCTCCATCGCGGTTGCTTGGGAGAAAAGCTCCCCCGGACCGCAAACCGTCAAGGTGCACGCCGGTGAAGACCGCTTGGCAGGGAGGCCGTGGGGAAGCAGGTTCACCGCATGACCTCCCACCCCGACCGCGCCGTCAACCGCGGCTGAATCGCAGCCGTAAGCTCCTCCCGAAATCACGCACAGCCCGAGCTGGGCGGCTTCCCTGCCGACTTCACGGCAGAAGCGACGGACCCGCGCCGTGATGGCGCGGCTGCCCACCACGCTCACGCACGGGGAAGAACCAAGCTGCCCGGATCTCCAAAGCGCGGGAGGAGCGGATGGACCGAGCACGCGGAGCCAGCGGTGCGGATAGCAGCCATCCGCCGCCGTCAGCGCCGCCTCCGACGCAACCTGCTCCGCTGCCCACGCAAGCAGCCCAGGAGAATCCAGAATTAGCGCCTCGGCCCACATCCCAGCATCACGCAGGGCCTCGGCGGCATCATCGGCGCCGACGGCAGCCCGCCGCAGGGCTTTCAACACCTCCGGCCACGCCGCCCGCCGCAAACCTGGCGGACGGGGACCGCCGCGAAGGTAAAGCGCGGCCAAAACCGTTGCGAGTTGATCCATTAAAGTACCTACGACTAATTTACCATATCAGATTAAGATGCGCAAGTGTAAACTGCCGCTCTTGCGGCGATGCTGAAGCACCCTGAAATCACGCGTAGACGAGTCGAGATGTTCCTCAAAGAGGACATCGCGCCGAGGCTTTACGGCGAACGGGCGCCCCTGCAGATCGAGATCAACGAGAGCCCGGCCAAGGATCAGAACGAAGCGCTGAAGGGCCCGTGGCGAACCATAGAGCCCGGCCACCGCTATGGCCCAGCCTATACGACGTTCTGGTTTAGGCTGACGGGCGCGATCCCCCACTCCTTCGCGGGGCAAGAGTTTGCCGTCGTTGCCGAGATCGGAGGAGAGCGCACGGTTTGGCGGGACAACTCGCCGTGGTGCGGAATCGATTGGAAGCACACCGACATGGGCTGGCTCGACGGCTCGATCTTGCCGTGCGCCGAGGCGAAGAGTGGGCGCATCGAGATGATCGTCGAGTCCTACACTCGCAATCCGCAGCATCGGGTGCACATTCGCGAGCTGCCTCGCGAAGCTCTGGTAGAGATCGTCGAGCGAGCGGAGCTCGTCGTCGTGGATCGCGAGATGAAGGCGCTCCATTACGACATCGAATTTGCGCTCAGCCTGCTCGACACCCTGGACAAGGACGGTCCCTCAACCGCGACCATTCTGCGCGCCCTTAACCAAGTGGTCAACATCTTCGAGCCCGAGCGACGCGAGTCGATCGCCCGCGCTCGCAAGCTGATCAAGGAGACCCTCGGCGTCCTGACCGGCGAGCTGAAGCACACCATCGTGCCGGTCGGCCATGCCCATCTCGATACCGCGTGGCTGTGGCCGATCGACATCACGAAGAAGAAGATGGCCCACACGACGGCCACTCAGCTCGGGCTAATCGAGCGCTATCCCGAATACGTCTTCGCGCACTCCCAGGCCAGCCAATACGAGTGGCTCGAACTGGAATATCCGGCGCTGTTCAAGCGCGTGAAGGAGGCCGTTCAACGCGGCCAGTGGGAGCCCGTAGGTTCGATGTGGGTGGAAGCGGACTGCAATCTGAGCGGCGGCGAATCGCTGGTGCGCCAGTTCCTGTACGGGCGGCGATACTTCCGCGAAAAGCTGGGCTACGAGACCCAGGACATGTGGCTGCCCGACGTGTTCGGCTATTCGGCGGCCCTGCCGCAGATTCTTGCCAAGTTCAATATCGGCTACTTTCTCACGCAGAAAATCTCGTGGAATCAGTTCAACAAGTTTCCTCACCACACCTTTTGGTGGCAGGGGATCGACGGGACGCGGGTGTGGACGCACTTCCCTCCCGCCGACACGTACTGCGCGAGTTGCGAGCCCAAAGAGATCATCTTCTCGGTTCGGAATTACAAGGATCACGCTCGGGCGGATCAGTCGCTGTACCTGTTTGGATTTGGCGACGGAGGCGGCGGTCCCACTGAGCGGCATCTGGAGCTTCTCCGCCGCGGCCGGCTAGCGCCGCACTATCCGGAGGTCGCCACCGGCAAGCGGGCGATCGACTTTTTCCGAGAGAGCCGGTCCCGATCCCGCGATCTCCAGACCTGGGTCGGCGAACTGTACGGTGAATTCCATCGCGGTACCTACACGTCCCAGGCAGCCAACAAGAAGGGCAATCGCGTCAGCGAATTTCTCCTGCGCGATGCGGAGTATCTGGCCTGCTTTTGCGAAGACTTCCCGCGCAATTACCCATCGGCGCAGCTCGAGGAAGCCTGGAAGCTCGCGCTGCTTAATCAGTTTCACGACATCATTCCAGGTTCATCGGTGCGCGAGGTGTACGTCGACTCGGCTCGCGACTACGAGAAGGTGCTCAAAGCGGGCGGCGAGATCGTCGAGGGGTGCCTGAAGGCAATCGCCTCAAAGCTGGACACGGCCCACATGGCGCGCCCCATCGCCCTTTTTCAAAACGGCGTGATCCCTGGGCTAGCGGAGATTCCGTGGACCGATGAACTAGTGCCGCAAGCGATTGTCGTCGGAGATGACACGCTGCCCGTTCAACTTGTCGAGCAGTTCGGCGAGCGCAAGATCATCTTTCAAGCCTCCGAATGGGCGATGGAGACGGTTGCCGTCGGCGATCTCGTCGATTCGCCCGCACCGCTAAAGAACCGCCTCAAGGCGAGCAGCCGCCGCATCGAGAATCACGAGTGGAGCGTGCGGTTCGACGGCAACGGCAACATCACGAGCATCGAGAGCCTCGAAGACGGCACAGAATTTATCGAGCAAGGCAAGCTCGCCAATCTCTTCCAGCTCTTTGAAGACAAACCGCTGTTCTGGTCGGCCTGGGATATCGATATCTATGCCGAAGAAACCGTCGTCGATCTTGTCAAGAGCGACAGCTTCGAGATTGTGGAGCGTGGCCCCGTGCGGGTGGCGGCAGAGATCGTCAAGCGGTTCGGCAAATCGGCCATCCGCCAGCGCATCTCGCTCGGGCCGACGCCCGGCATTCGGTTCGAGACGGAGATCGACTGGCACGAGGACGACAAGATGCTGAAAGTGGCGTTCCCGGTGAACGTTAACTCGCCTCGCGCAACCTACGAAATCCAATTCGGCAACGTCGATCGGCCGACGCATATGAATACGAGCTGGGACATGGCGAAGTTCGAGGTCTGCGCCCAGAAGTGGGTCGACCTCAGCGAGGGAGACCAGGGAGTCGCCCTGCTTAACGACTGCAAGTATGGCCACGATATCCACGGCAACGTGATCCGCCAAACCCTGCTCAAGGCGCCCAAGGCACCCGACCCCGAGGCGGATATGGGGCGGCACCGATTTACCTATGTTGTGCTGCCGCACTACGGGCCATACAACTACGGCGGCGTGGTTCAAGCGGCTTACTCGCTCAATGCGCCGGTGCGCACCGCTTTCCTCGACCACGCGCCTGGAATCAGCGGCTCTCTGCCGCCGTTCGTGCATTGCGACGACCGAAACATCGTGATCGAGACGGTCAAGAAGTGCGAGGATGATGGCGAGCTGATCGTGAGGGTCTACGAATGCCACAACGCGCGAGGCACGGCGGAGCTGTCCTGCATCCGCGTGCCGAAGTCGGCGACACTGTGCGATCTCGAGGAGAATCCGACCGCCGAACTCGAGGTTGTGGATGGCCTCATTCGGTTCGACTACAAGCCGTTCGAGATCATCACGATCCGCCTGGGCGTGTGACCCTATCGAACGAACGTGTCGATGATGCTGATCGAGTGGCTGTTGCCACCGTTAGCGGTGCCATCGACGAAATACCAATATCGCTGGCCGCTATTGAGCGCTGGGCCGTCGTACACAACCGATGTGCTCCCGGTGGTCTTCGACCAAACGATGTCGCCGGCGATCACGTCGATCCCTGGATAGCGCGACAGCAGATAAACCGTGTACTGGCCCGCTCCCGAGCCCGAGAACCAGCGGAACGTGAGGGGGCTGAAGGTAGGGCTGTCGAGGGTGAGATCGCTCAACGTACGCGCGACGACGCGGTTGCTGAAGCCGCTTTCGCTGTTCCCGGTGTCTGGATAGCGCGTATTGAGCGAGGTCATCGCGTACGAGTAGGTCGATAACTCCTGCAGCGCCGGATCGGCATCCTCGTAAAGAACGGCCTGCGGATCGCGGTAGAAGTCGATCTGATTCAGCACGTTCGTGTCGCCGTTGCCTCGGTAGATGCCGAAGCCGAGTAAAGCCGTGTTGTTGATTTGGTCCCAGGTCAGGTCGATCTCAATGAAATTCCCGCCGCTGGTGTCGCGAGTCTGCTTGTGCGGGCGTTTGGGGTCGAGCAGGCGCTTGATGCCCTCAATGCCGTTCGCCAATTCAACCGAGCGACTCACTTCGCGCGGCGACGTCCAGGCAACCGCCTGCACATTCGACGGCGGAGGGATGGAGGCGTTGGACGCGTCGTCGAGGGTCATATCGATGTCGCGCAGGCCACCCGGCGCGATATTGATATTCGCCACATCCGAATCATGATTTGCCGCGCTCGCGACGACGGTGTAGTTCCGGTTGCCGTAAATCGTGCGGATTTCGAAGCGGCCGCTATCGTTGGTAACGGCAATCGTGGAGGTCGTTTCGCCTGACTTTGCGAAGACATGAGCCCCGCCCACGAGGTCCCCGTTCCGATTGCGCACGGTGCCGCGAAGGGTCGCCATGCTGTTGACCGGCACGAGGGTGATGTTCACGCTCTTCGAGGTGTCGCTTTGGAAAATATCGGCTAAATTCTCGCCGTAGTAGTCGATGCCGTCTTGGCTGATCGTCGACTTGACCAGAACCCGATCGCCGCGGACATCGACGAGCCGATAGGCTCCAGATGAGTTAGAGAGCGTACTGGGTCCGTTGGAGACGAACACGTCGGCCCCGCGGACGGGATCACCGTTGAAATCCTGGGTGAAGCCGGCGACATTGCCAATGAATTCCTGGCCTCCGCCGCCTCCCGAGCACCCGGCGAGCAGCAGGACGCACCATCCAACGATAAAACTAAAAAGGAGCCTCACGTTCATTGTACGACTCCGTACCTGACGCGTTACGGCGAACCTGCGTTCCCGCTGCTACCTGCCGGCGGTAGCGCGCTTGAGCTTTCGCTTGCCCATCCCGAGACGGCCATCCGCCGTCCCCATGATCTTGCGCAGTTCGTTGATCTCGTCGCGCACTCGCGCCGCCTTCTCGAACTCCATCGCCTTGGCGAGGTCTTTCATCTCTTTTTCGAGGCCTCCGATGAGGATCGGCAAGTCTTCGAGGCGCATCGGGGTTGTTCCGTCCTTCAGCTTGGCGATCGTTTTCTCGTCGTACTGCGCCACGACCTCGGCGACCGCGTTATATGACCGGATAGTGTCCCGGACGACCTTGTTCACCGTCGTCGGTGTGATGCCATGCGCCTCGTTATGGCGCTGCTGGATCATGCGGCGGCGGTTTGTTTCGTCGATCGCGCGCTGCATGGAACCCGTGACATGATCGGCGTACATGACGACGGTGCCTCCGATATTTCGGGCGGCGCGGCCCACCGTCTGGATCAGCGAGGTCTCGCTTCGGAGAAAGCCTTCTTTGTCCGCATCCAAGATCGCGACGAGCGTCACCTCGGGCAGGTCGAGCCCTTCACGTAAGAGGTTGACGCCGACGAGCACATCGTAAACGCCCAGGCGCAAGTCGCGCAGAATCTCCGGGCGCTCTAGCGAGTGCACGTTCGAGTGGATGTACTGGACCTTGATGTTGAGATCTTTCAGGTAGCCGCTCAGGTCCTCCGACATCTTCTTCGTGAGCGTCGTAACGAGAACCCGTTCCTTTTTGTCGACGCGTTTGGCGATCTCGTTGAGTAGGTCGTCGATCTGCCCCTTGGTCGGGCGGATTTGAATTTCCGGATCCACGACATAGGTGGGGCGGATGATCTGCTCGACCACTTGGCTCTGCACCTCCGCCTCGAACGGCCCGGGGGTAGCGGAGACGAAGACGACCTGCGGGACTCGCTGCAGAAACTCGTCGAATTTGAGGGGCCGGTTATCCAGCGCCGAAGGCAGCCGGAAACCGTAGTCCACCAGAACCGACTTGCGCTGCTGGTCGCCGTTGTACATTGCGCGAATCTGCGGCAGCGTTTGATGGCTTTCGTCGATGAAGACGATGGTGTCGGACGGGAGAAAGTCGAGCAACGTGTAAGGCGCGGTTCCGGGAGCTCGGCCATCGAAGTAGCGCGAGTAATTCTCGATGCCGTTGCAATAGCCGACCTCCCTCATCATCTCAATGTCGAAGTCGGTCCGCTGGCGAAGCCTCTGCGCCTCCAGCAGCTTGCCCTGCGAGATGAAAATCGCTTCCTGCGTCTTCATCTCTTCTTGTATCTGGCCGATCACGTCGTCCATCCGCGTCCAGGGAGTCACGTAATGAGTCGCGGGGAAGACGGAAACTTGAGTCGGCTCGTCGAGGACTTCGCCGGTCAGCGGGTCGAAGAGTCGAATGCGCTCCACGGTGTCGCCGAAAAATTCAATGCGCGTGACGACTTCCTCGTCTTTGGGCTGAATCTCAAGCGTATCGCCGCGGACCCGGAATGTGCCTCGCTGCAGCACCATTTCGTTGCGGGTGAACTGCATCTGCACGAGCTTCTGCAACACCTCTTCCATGTCGAACTGTTCTTTTGTCTTGAAGGTGACGACCGCTTCGGCGTACTCGCTTGGCGAACCCAAGCCATAGATACAGGACACCGAGGCGACGACGATGACGTCACGCCGCTCCAGCAAGGCGTGGGTCGCCGCGTGGCGGAGCCGCTCGATCTCCTCGTTGACGCTTGAGTCCTTCTCGATATACAGGTCCGAGCCGGGCACGTAGGCCTCGGGCTGGTAGTAGTCGTAATACGAAATGAAATACTGAACGGAGTTGTCGGGAAAGAAAGCGCGGAACTCCTGACAAAGCTGGGCGGCGAGCGTCTTGTTGTGCGCCATGACGAGGGCTGGGCGCTGCGTCTCGGCGATTACGCTTGCCATCGTGTACGTCTTTCCCGTGCCGGTAGCGCCGAGAAGCGTTTGGAATCGGTAGCCCGTTTCGAGGCCTTCGCAAAGCCCCGCGATGGCGCTCGCCTGGTCGCCCTTCGGCGAGAAATCGCCGGAGAGCCGGATCGGGTCGTTGTACTTCACGATCGCCATTTGTCTACATGTTACTACGTCAAAACCAGTCGAAATTCGGCGCGAAACTGGCACGCAATTCAGGACAGGCAGCGGGCCAAATTGGAACGATTTCAATACCGAAGCCGTCTCCAAGGTGCGGCACGGATTGACCGCTCGGCTAGCCGTTTGAGCCAGGAGAGCAATGCGTCGGATCACCGAAAGGCTTACCCAACTTTACGATGAGCAGCCCCAATGGGCCGCAATCGCGACCGGAATCGCGACGCTAATCGGCCTTACCGCCATCCATGCGGCGATTTCGTTCACCTCGGCATTTCGCACGCTTTATGTGCTGCCGATTTGGCTCGCCACCCGCATGGGAGGCCGCGTTAGCGGAATGGTTCTTGTGGTGCTTTGCACGATCGCCAACACGACGACCGAGTGGCAGCTGGGCCACGGTGCCAGCGAGAGCATTATCTCCAATTTCCTGCTTCGATTCATCGCTTTGAGCGCATTTATGCTGCTCATCGCGCAGGTCGAGCTCGGGCTGCAAAAGCACCAGCGATTGGCACTTACCGATCCGCTCACGGGACTCATGAACCGCAATGCGCTCAAAGAATTCGCGCAGCACGCGTTCAACCGGGCGATGCTACGCGAGCAGCCGATGACGGCGGTGGTCATCGACTGCGACGGCTTTAAGCTGATCAACGACACGTACGGTCATAAAGCCGGAGACCACGTGCTGCTGATGCTGGCGAAGGCGCTCGAAAGCCAGACCCGTCAAACGGACCTCGTGGCGCGCCTTGGCGGAGACGAGTTCGCGGTGATCTTCCAAAACACCGACCTCGAAGAGGCCCGCAGCATCATGTTTCGCGTGGACGAGTCTTTTGTGGGCAACTCGCGAGATGCCGGATACGCGGCGGGCCTATCGATCGGTTTCGGAACAACCAGCGATGGCGGCAACGAGCTGGACGCGGTGCTTGAAATAGCTGATAAGGCCATGTACGAGCACAAGCAGCAAAAAAAGGTCATCGCCTTTCTGAACTAAGCGAGACCGTCATCCTGAGCGAGGCCGCTCCCCAGCGGGCGAGTCGAAGGACCGCAGCGATGGGGCGTGTTCACGGCGGTCCTCCGGCTGCGAGCACTCGCACGGCCCGCCTCTGCGCTCAGGACGACGGCTCGCGGGCAAGGCACGCCATGCCCCTACAGTAGACTCCTCGCATGGTGAGCCAATCCATGCAGGAAATCGCCCAGCGCGGCTACGTCGTCCCCGAGGCGCTTGTCAGCACTCAGTGGGTGGCCGACCGTAAGGATGACCCGGGGGTGGTTCTGATCGAATCCAACGAGGATCCGCTGTTGTTCGCCAGCGGGCATATTTCAGGCGCTTCCGAGGTCGACTGGACCCGCGACCTTAACGATCCACTGACTCGCGATTACTTGCGCGAAGATGGGTTCAGCGCGCTCATGTCCCGGCTCGGAGCAACCAAAGAGAGCACCATCGTTTTCTACGGCGACAAGAACAACTGGTGGGCCTGCTACGCCGCCTGGGTCTTTCACCTCTTCGGCCACCAGAACTGCCGCATCATGGACGGCGGTCGGCTGAAGTGGCAGAAGGAAGGGCGCGAGTTGACAAGGGAAGTTCCAACGCGGATGCCGTCCAACTACATAGCGCAGCCGAGAAACGATAAGGAGTTCCGAGCATATCGCGATCAAGTGATGGCGCATGTCGACACGAAAGGAAAGCTGATCGACGTCCGGTCGCCCGAAGAGTACAGCGGCGAGCGGCTGCACATGGAGGCCTACCCCAACGAGGGCGCGCTCCGAGGGGGCCACATTCCTCGCGCCAAGAGCGTGCCATGGGCAAAGGCGATCAATCCTGAAGACGGCACTTTCCTGCCGGCGTCGGATTTGAGGAAGCTCTACACCGAGCAAGCCGATGTCCGGCCGGAGGACGATGTCATCGTCTACTGTCGCATCGGCGAGCGGAGCAGCCACACCTGGTTCGTCTTGCGCTACCTGCTCGGCTTCCCGACCGTTCGGAATTACGACGGAAGCTGGACGGAGTGGGGCAACCTGGTCGGAGCGCCGATTGAGCGGTAGCCACCCGCTACCGCCGCGCCTCCAATCCATTCTCGACGACCTCGCACTCTTCCCCGATCGCCAGGAGCGGATTGATTATCTGATCGGACTCGCCAACGAATACACGCCGGCCGACGTGCCGCGAAATCAACAAACCCGCGTTCCCGGCTGCGAGAGCGAGGTTTACATCGACAAACAGGGCGTGAACTTCAGGTTTGCGGTGGACAACCCGCAGGGTATCTCAGCCATGGCGTTAGCCGCCATCCTTGGCTCGGCCCTTAACGGAGAAGAGACGGACTTCATCCAGCAGGTTCCCGACGACGTGGTCTACGCCATTTTCGGACGCGAGCTGTCGATGGGCAAGAGCCTTGGGCTGACGGGAATGGTGCGAATGGTGAAGTCGCTCGCTGCGAAGAGCTAAACGCGAACCTATTTGTGTTAGTCGTAACTCTTGTAGTTGTTCCGTCTCAGATAATAGGGAACAGGCCATGCCGACTTTTGAATATCAAGCCTTGAACCCAGCGGGCGAGCGCATCTCCGGCACCGTGCTTGGTCCGACGATGGAGCAGGCGCTTGGTTCGCTGTCGAAAGACGGTCTTCAGGTGGAGCGCATACATCAGTCGGTTCTCGCCGGCGACCCCCTTTCGCAGCCGGAGCCCAAAAAGATTGAGCGTCCCGCGGCACCCGCCGCACAACCGCCTCCCCCGAAAGTCGCCCCGCCCGTGGTTTCGCGCAATTATTTCGCGACGAGCGTGGCAGGGCCGCTGGTGGGCAAGGTTCCTCTTTCCTCCCTCAGCTTTTTCTACCGTCAGTTCGGAACGATGCTCGATGCCGGCGTGCCCATCGTACAGGCGCTCGACACGTTGTCGCGACAAGGACGCAGCCCCAAGCTCGGACGGGTCGTGGCGGAGTTGAAGGGGCATGTGGAAGCGGGCCGCGAGGTATCGGCGGGAATGCAGCGCTATCCCGAAGTCTTTCCGCCTCTCGCTCTCAGCATGATTCGAGCCGGGGAAGAAGGCGGATTTCTCGTCCAGTCCTACAAGCTGCTCGCCGAATACACGGAGCAAGAGATAGCCTTGCGCAATCTGATTCGGCGGTTGACGTTCTATCCCAAACTCGTTGTGGTGGCCTCCATTTTCATCATCTTGGGGGCGAACGGGGTGATCGCCTACTTTGGGAAATCGGGCGGGCTTGCTTCCCCGCTCACCAGCCCTGCTACGTGGGTGATCCTTGGGCCGGTACTCGTTGGGATATTTCTCTTCTTCCGAGTCGGGTTGGCTAATCCTCGGGTCAAATACAACTGGGACCTCTTCGTGCTCAAGCTCCCTTTCGGCGTGGGGCGGACGGTGAAGGAATTCGCGATGTCGAAATTCGGCCGCGCGCTTTCTGCCCTCTATAAGGGCGGCGTGCCCGTGCATCGGGCCATTTCGCTTGCCGGAGACGCCTGCGGCAACGAGTATCTTCGCTCCAAGATCGCGCCGGCCGGAAAGGTGCTTGAGTCTGGCGCCGGCATTACCGAGACCCTGCGCTCGACGGCGGCCTTTAACCCGATCGTGATGGACATGGTTGCCACCGGCGAGACCACCGGCAACCTCGATCAGATGCTCGGACGGATGTCCGATTTTTACGAAGACGATGCGAAGACGCGGGCGGAGCAGATCGCGCATGTGTTCGGCGTGGTCTGCCTTATCGCAGTGGGCATCTACGTGTTGCTCTGCATCCTCATTCCGGCGTACTCAGGATATGCGGGCGCGGCTGTAGGCGCCGGCGGTGAGTGACCTTGGCCAAATCGCATTACGACGTTCTTGGCATCCGCGCCGACAGCACCGCCGCGCAGATTCGGTCGGCCTACCGCAAGCTGGTCATGGAGCACCATCCGGACCGGTCGAGTTCAGCCGGATCGAAGGTCACATTTCATGCCGCGAGCGAGGCTTACGAGGTCCTGGGCGATCCCGACCGGCGGCGTGAATACGACAACCGCCTCAGAGTAGAAGCGCAGCAAAAGCTGCAGAAGCCGCAGCCCAAACCCTCTCCGCGTCCTGCGGCGGAAAACCGGCCCACCCCCTCGGCGCGAATGGTCGCCATCAAGGACGAAATCACCAAGCTCAGCAATCTCTTTTCGCGGGGCAAGTATGGCGACGCCGAATTGCTCGCGAAGGATGTGCTGCGGCGCGATCCGCGACAGGCGGTGCCGTACGCGGTGCTGGGCGATCTCGCTCGGCTTAAGGGCGACCGGAATCAGGCGCTTAAGATGTACGCCTACGCCGCGCAGTTCGAACCGCGCAATCCGGTCTTCCAGCGTCGCTATGAAGAATTGCTCGGCGCGGCGCAAGTCCTTCCCAATAAGCAGGGCGAGCAAGCGCCGCAGATGTTCGCCCATTTCTTCGGCCTCGGCCTTATCCTGATCGCCTGCATTTACGTCGTGCTCGCCAGGGAAAGCCCGTTGATGCCGAGCTTCAAACTGATCTCGACCTGGACGCTTGGGACCGTTGGGATGCTGTTCTTCACAGGCGTCGTCATGGGGTCGTGCCTCGCCCTTGACGGGCTGCTCGACAGCTTTAGCTCGATGAGCACGAACGCGCTGGGGCGCATGTCGCCGACGCTCGCGCTGGCTTCCATCGCCATTGTGAACTTCTGGGCCGCCGTCGGCATGTACGCGCTCTTGGGCTGGCGTCGACAGGCCTTCAACTACTCAACATCACGTGTGCTCGCGATCGTTGCAGCCGGCACGTGCCTGCTCGCGCTTGCGGCCGAGGCATCGGGTGAAGTCAGTGGATTCCAAGTGGTTCTGTGGGGCGGCAATCTGGTGTACATGGGCACGCTGTGCGGCTGGATGGTGACCGACGCGCTCCGCGCAAATGGCTAAGATCGCGAGCGTCGAGTAGGTCGCGCAACGCTGCAGACGGCCTCGCTCAGGCTGATGGTGTTAGGCGCGAAGCGCCTGTAGGGGCAAGGCGTGCCTTGCCCGCGAGCCGTCCTCCTGAGCGGAGAGGCGAGCCGCGCGAGTGCTCGCAGCCGAAGGACCGCGGTTCACACGCCCTGTTGCGGCGGTCCTTCGACTCGCCCGCTGGGGAGCGGCCTCGCTCAGGATGACGGAGGGTGGTTGTTGCCTTAAGCACGAAGTGGCAAAGTGGCAAAGTGGCAAAGCTTTGGCTCCCGTGGTGCCATAATCCAACCCAATGAGCACGGTGTTGCTCGATGCGGGGGATATGCGGCGGACGCTGGGCCGCATGGCGCATGAGATCCTCGAATCGAACTCGGGAGCCGAAGGGCTGGTGGTTGTCGGCATATTGCGCCGGGGCTGGCCGGTCGCTAAGCGTCTCGCGTTCCTGATGACCCAGATTGAGGGGACCACGGTTCCTTGCGGGAAGGTCGATCCCCGGCCCTATCGGGACGATATCGCGCGCCATGCCGAGCCGATCGACGACATGAGCGAGGTGCCTTTCGAGATGACGGGCAAGCGCGTCGTGCTCGTCGATGAAGTCATCTTCACCGGACGCACCATCCGCGCGGCGATGGATGCGGTGATGAAATTTGGCCGCCCTCGCAGCATCGAGCTAGCCGTGCTCATCGACCGTGGCCATCGAGAGCTGCCAATCACCCCGAACTATTGCGGCAAAACCGTGCTGACGGAAAAGGAGGATCACATCATCGTAAGAGTCAACGAATTCGATGGCGAGGATGCCGTCGTGCTCGAAAAAGAAGGAGCCGCCGCCTGATGGCCCGCACTCTCCTTGCCATCCGCTCGATGGAGCGTGACACGATCGAAGAGCTGATCTCCAGCGCGGCCGACTTCAAAGCGCGGCTGGACGGCGGCAAAGCGGTTCCTCAGCACAAGGGCACCGTCATCGGCATGCTGTTTTTCGAGAACTCGACGCGCACGCGGGTTTCATTCGAACAAGCCGCCAACTACCTTGGAATGACGATCGCCAGCTTCTCGCAGGGCGGCAGCAGCATGAGCAAGGGCGAGACGCTCAAAGACACAATACTAACGCTGCGCTACGAGCGCCTGAATGGTCTGGTGATGCGCCACCGCGCCAGTGGTTCCGCCTATCTCGCGGCCAAGCACTTCGGCGGCCCCGTCCTGAATGCCGGCGATGGCCAGCACGAGCATCCTACGCAAGCCCTCGGCGATGCGCTCACGATTATCGAGCGTAAGGGCAAGATCGATGGATTGCAAGTGGCCATCGTGGGGGATGTCGAGCATAGCCGGGTAGCCCGGTCCAATGCGTGGCTGCTCAGCAAGCTGGGGGCAGAGGTCCGCTTCGTTGGGCCTCGCACACTTATCCCCACCCATACCGGTTCGCTACCAGGAAAGATCTTCTTTGACCTCCCAACAGGCATCGAAGACGCGGATGTGGTGATCTGCCTGAGGCTGCAAAAGGAGCGGATGGAAGAAGGGATGCTGAGTTCGGTCGCGGAATACAGCCGCATGTATCAGGTCAATCGGGAAATGCTGAAATTCGCCAAAGACGACTGCCTCGTCATGCATCCCGGCCCGATCAACCGCGGAGTCGAAGTGGACGATGTCGCCGCCGACTCCGACCGGTCGGCTATTCGTGCGCAGATCGAGAATGGAATCTTCGTGCGCATGGCAGCGCTGGACTGGGTTTTCGAAGGAGCCGGAAAGTGAGAACCCTGCTCAAGAACGGCCGCATACTCGATCCATCGCAGGACCTCGACATGGTGGGGCATCTTGTCATCGAAGATGACCAGATCGAGGCCCTATCCGCCGATCTCGACATCACCGATGCGGACGAAATCTATGACTGCACCGACCTTTGGATAACGCCTGGGCTGGTCGATATGCATGCGCACTTGCGCGAGCCGGGAGAAGAGCACAAAGAGACCATCTCAACCGGCACGCAAGCCGCGGCGGCAGGCGGGTACACGACGATCTGCTGCATGCCCAACACGAAGCCGCCGCTCGATGCGCCATCTCTGATTGATTTCATTCTCGACAAGGCGGCTTCTCCCGAGGCGGGTGGAGTCTTTGTCGCCCCCGTCGGTGCGCTGACAGTCGGCATGAAGGGCGAGATGCTCGCTGATCTTGCCGCGCTTCAGCGGGCGGGCATCGTCGCCGCCAGCGACGAGCAGTTCCCGATCCAGAACTCGCTGGTGATGAATCAGGCGATGGAGTTTTGCGTCCAGCTCGATCTTCCCGTCATCGCCCACTGCGAGGATACGTCGCTCAGCAAGGGCGGCTCGATGAACGAGGGGGCCATGAGCGCGATGCTCGGCCTCAAGGGCATTCCCCGCACCTCCGAAGAGATCGCGATTATGCGCAACTGCAATCTGTCCCTCAACACAGGCTGCCAATTGCACATTATGCGCGTGAGCACTTGGGGTGGGGTCGAGGTCATCCGGCAGGCAAAGTATCTCGGCGCACCCGTCACCTGCGAAGTCTGTCCGGCCCATTTCGTGTTCACCGAGGACGCGATCGGCGAATTCGACACCCAATTCAAGATGCTGCCGCCGCTGCGCACCCAGATCGACCTCGACATCATCATTCAGGCGCTGAACGACGGCACCATCGACTGCATCGCTAGCGATCACTCGCCCCACGCCTCGCATGAGGTTGAGGTTCCGTTCGAGGAGGCTCCATTCGGTGGCTCGATGCTTGAGGCCGCCCTTGCCGTTACCCTCACGTTCCTCACTCACAAAGCCGTTCTGACGCCGCTCGACACGATTCGCAAGCTCAGCACCATGCCGGCCCAGATCCTCCGCCTCGAGGCGGGAACTCTGAAACCGGGTGAGACGCCGGTCGCACAGGTGGCGGTGATCGACCCCAACTGCGAGTGGACCTACGATCGCATGAAGACCTTCAGCAAGAGCAAGAACACGCCTTTCCACGGCACGAAGCTCAAGGGCAAGAACATGCTGACCTTCTCCGGCGGCGAAATCTACCGAGACGCGATGTTCTCCGACGAGCGGTACTCGTTGATCGATTAGGATGCGCTGGTTCATCGCCTCGCTTGTGGTTGTCGCACTTATCTGTTTAGGGCTGTGGCGTTCGCTCGGGCTGTTGCACTTTGGGGTGCCGGGCGACCCGAACGATCCTCGCACGGCGGGCATGCTCGCGCCAGACGTCCTGCGCCAGCTTCTCAAGGGAGTGTCCGACAGCTACCTGTCCCGGGTGCAATCGAAGGAGATGACGGACGCGCAGTTTCAAGAACAGATGGCGAAAACCGCGGACCAACTGCTCGCGCAAATCGACATCGACCGTATTCCGAAAGCGAAGGCCTGGGAGTACGGCGAAATCTTCATCACGGCGAGGCACTGGAAGGACGCCGAGCGTGCCCTGCGGGTGGCCGTTCAGGTGGCAAAGGGCGAAGATCGCCGGGTCAATGATTCGCTGCGCCTAGCCCGCGCCGAGGCGCAGCTTGGGAAGATCGACGAAGCGATCACAACGGCTCGGGCCGTATTCAACACACCTGACGAAGGGGCCGCTCCGATTCTTCTGGCGACGCTCTATGAGATCGTGCCCGCCGCCCAAGGCAAGAAGCACGACGCAGAGCTGGCCAAGCTCGTCGAAGACGCCATCGCCTGCCATATGCGGACGATTGTCGATCCGAAGTCAGAGGGCGGCATGGCATTCTTGGCCGCTCGCTCGTACCACGTGGGGAGAGCGTGGGACAAGGTGGTCGAGCTTTACGAAGGTGCAGGGAAACCTGATCTCGCCGCAGCGGCAAGGGTGCGCGAGCAGCAGGCGTCCTCCGGCATGGCCAAAGCCTAGGCTAGCCGCCTTTTTTCTTGACGCCGCTCCAATTCTTGGGGACTGACTTCCGGATCGAGCTTCCGATCGATCCGAACATGCCCGAATCCGTGCGGTTTAGCGGCTTCCTGCGAAGATCCACAAGCGACTTGGAAGGTGGGGGCTTTTGTACGCCGCCGGTCGTGGTTTTCGGCGTTGTCGTAGGCTTCGCATCGCGCGGAACTTCGTCGCTTTCGTCCACGAGGTTGCCTTCAAGCTTGTTCGCTTGCCAGTCCTCGACCTCTTCCTTGGTCGAGACGCTGACCCACTCCGCGATAAGATCGTCGCCGATGGAGTCGA
Organism: Fimbriimonadales bacterium; assembly: GCA_038202925.1. GTDB lineage: Bacteria > Armatimonadota > Fimbriimonadia > Fimbriimonadales > Fimbriimonadaceae > JAEVZK01. The sequence goes on from JBBREM010000006.1 coordinate 20,413, forward strand.
TCATGCGGGTGTCTTTCTTCCCCTCGGTGGAAATCATTTTCAGCGTTTCTTTCTCGCCGTCGTACTCGCCCCGATTGGTCCATATCTGACGCCAGCGAGCGCCGGCTAGCTCTTGGCGCGCCTGCGGGTTGCCGGTGATGATGGCGTGACGGTCACCCTTCTTGTACCAATACTCGATCTTCTCCGCATAGCAAATCGTGGGGTAGTCACGCATGTTCTTGCTGCTTCGCAGTTCGTCGTCGAGCTTCTTTTGATCTTCGCTGCGGTTCGAATCGGGCGGACTCGGGCGCTTGGCGGCGATCTCGTCGGGGACGATGGGCCGGTAGGGCGGGATGCCGTCCTCCATCGAGATCTTGTCCTGCTTCTCCTTCGCCTTCATCAGCATCTGCACGTTGCCGGTGAGCACCGCTTTTTTGTTTTTGCGCTCGATCACCGCCTTCTCGCACACCATATTTGCCTTCGCCGAGAAGTAGCGCACGTTGCCGGTTGCCGTCACAACATCCGTCTTTCGACTGCGCTCGATCGTGTCGGCCATGATGATAATGTCGCCGTCGGTGCCGTACCCTTTCTCGTAGATCTGAATATCGCCCTTCTGGGCGCTCATCCCTTCGGCCTTGATTTGCCAGATGCGGCTCTGATTGGGATTTTCGGGCTCTTGGAAACTCAGCGCGATCTTGCCCTGCCATTCGATGGGGCCCGTTTTCATCGAGCCGTCATTCACGTTGTAGCGGATCGTCGTCGCCTTGAGATCGCCACCGTACACCTTGCCGGTGACTTCGCCAGGCACCGTCACCATCGAGGATTGGGAGTTGAAGTCGAAGTTGCCGACCACCAGGTCGAGATCCTTATTTTTAAGGCGGGCGCCCGTCGGTACGTCGAGCTTGTGGGCGGATACGTTCCATTCAGCCTTCGGCGCATCGAACGAGATATCGCCCTTTGGCGTGTAATACGTGCCGTTATGCACACCGTAAACCGCGTAAAACTGGCGGTCTGAGCGGACCTCCATGCGATCAAACATGGCCGTGGAAACAAGCTTTTGGCCCTCGTAGCTCTGGATGCTGACGTCGCGCATCTCCACGCCTATATTGGCGTTGAGCTGCTTGGTGGTTTCTTTCAGCTTCGCGAAGGGATCGATCAGGGTGACCGCCTGCAGGTACGAAACAGCGACAAGAACGACCGCGACCGCGCCAAGCGCGACGCTGCCCTTCTTGAGCACCTGCATTCTTTCCAAGCCAGTCCGCTTCGCCATCACTTCTTCTACGCCTACCCTCTTATTGACGCGCGACCAGGTTGATCGCGCCACTATCTGACTGAGTTTACTTCCGGTAAAACGACGGGTGCGTGGCTCCGCCTTTCCAAAGGCGGAGAGTGTTGTCGGCTTCTAGCCGACCCGAGACCCGGTAATGCCAAACGATCCGAATCAATGCAAGCGCAGTCGTATGCACGGTGAGCGCCGTTGACTGAACTCCGCGTTCCAGTGCCGACCTGGAAGGAATTGAAGCCGTGGATCTACCGCTTGCTGGCGGTTGCGCTGCTTGTCTATTTGGGCTATCTCGTTCGCGAGATTTGGCTGCCGCTCGCCTTTGCCTTCCTCGTGGCACTGGTTCTCGATCCGGTGGTCGACCGGATGGAGCGCCGGGGGTTTAGCCGAGCCATCGGCACCGCGATCATCTTCGGCAGCTTCATCATCGCCGTCGCCTGCCTACTTTTCGTCAGCGTCCCCGCCATCATCGACCAAGGCGCCGCGATCCAGACTCGGCTCAACAAGGTGATGCCCGACCAATCGCCGGGCGGGATCGACAAAGCGCTTGCCAAGCAAGGCGCATCGCCGATGCTCCGGAGCATCATCAAGGCGGGCGTATCGAACGTGCAGGGCAGCGTCAGCCGCTCAAGTACCTTTTTCGCCGATAAGGTCGTCTCGTGGGGATCGAACCTGATTTGGGTGGCGATTATCCCCATCGTCGCCTTCTACGCGCTCCGGGATTTTCACCTGATTCTGGGAAAGATGCTCCTGGTCGTCAAGAAGGAAAAGCGCGAGCTGGTTCAGTCGGCGGTTTCCGAGGTCACGGCCATCTTCGCCCGGTACATGCGCGGCCTACTACTCGTTTCCGCGCTCAACGGTCTCGCGACGTGGCTCCTGCTGCAGGTGCTCGGCGTGCCGAGCGCGCTCGTTCTCGGGATTGCCGCCGGGGTTCTCTACAGCGTGCCGTACCTGGGGGCGCTGATCACCGTCGCGCTCGTATGCGGCGTGTCGCTGCTTGCGGGCGGCATCAATTTCATGCTGCTCGTACTGGGCGCGAATGTCGCGCTGCACCAGGTGATCTTCGATCAGATCATCACGCCGCGCATCATCGGCGGCCATGTCGGATTGCACCCGCTGCTCGCGATCCTGGCGCTTCTCATTGGCAACGCTCTGCTCGGGCTTGCCGGGATGATCCTCGCTGTTCCCGTCGCCGCGTGCATACAAATCGGCGTGCTTGCGATGGTGCCGAAGCTGAAACAGGAGATCGATCTGGCTCCCGCTCACGATGACAAGACGATGGGCGATATGTCGGAGGAATCGAAGACGCAGCAGATGCAGGTCGATGCCACCACGGAGCTGCATCAAACGGTGACGGACGCCATCGACAACATCGAGGCCAAGCTTCCCGACGAGGCTCGCCGAGCTACGGTGCTTGCCCGCCGCAAGAGCCGCGCTCACGATGCCGACCAACAAAGCGAAGAAGAACCTGACCCACCGTAGCCGCTTCGTCTGGGCTCATGTGGGCGCCATAGAATTCGGCGATCGCCTTGCGATAGGTGGGCCAGCTATTTTTGCGCGCCTTCAGGCCTTCCGGCGTGATTTTGGCATAGGCGACGCGGCGATCATTCTTGCAGCCCTGCCGACAGATGTAGCCCTTCGCCTCGATCCGATCGGCGAGGCGTGTGAGGCCGCTCTTGCTGAGCAGCACCTGCTCGGCCAACTCGCTCATCTTGAGTTTCTGATCGGGGGAATCCTCGAGCGCGAGCAACACATCGTACCAATCCAGCGGCAAGAGGTTCGCGGCTTCCAAGACCTTGTCGATTTGCTCGACAAGAGTTGCATGGGCAAGGAGCAAGCCCTTCCAGGCGCTCAAGCCTTCCTTTGAGAGTTCTTCGGACACCTTCACTTATTGTATACGCCTGAACTCACGCTGTAATTTTTAGCGCAACAGTTGCGTAGACAACGAAACGGGAGCCGGCTTGCCTTGTGGGGCGAGTCTAACTCGGTGCAGGCAGGTGAAAACGATGCGAAAATTGCTCCAGACGACGAACGACTATCTCCCGACGATCCTCCGGCTCGTGCTGGGTCTTGTGATGTTTCCTCACGGCGCGCAGAAGGTGTTGGGATGGTTTGGGGGACAGGGGTTCGAGGCGACGATGGCCGGAATGTCGCACAACTACCCAAGCTGGCTTGTGTTCCTTGCACTGATGGCGGAGTTTCTGGGGTCGATCGGACTGATCCTCGGCTTTCTAACGCGCGTTGCGAGCTTTGGGATTATTTGCGTGATGCTGGTGGCGATCAAGGACGTGCACGGCTCAAATGGCTTCTTCATGAACTGGATGGGCAAGCAGCCCGGCGAGGGGTTCGAATACCACCTGCTCGTGCTGGGTATTGGGCTTGCGCTGCTGATTCGGGGAGCAGGTGCCTTATCGGTAGACCGGGCCTTGGCGAAGTAGCTCAACCGACCAGAAAGTCTCCAGAAACTACCGGCAGACGTTCCTCGTTGCCTTGCCGCGCGATGACGGGCTCGTAGGCAAAGACGCGTTTCGCAAGGAACGCGGTGTGCCCGTCTCGATCCTGCGCCTCACCGATGATCGTCACGTATGCCGAGCAAACGATCGCGTGCCCATCCTTCTGATAAACGTCGTCGAAGCAGGTCACATTGAGCAGCCCCGTCTCATCTTCGAGATCGAAGAAGACGACGCGTTTTCCGCTGGCCGTCGGCGGAAAGCGCAGCCGGATCGGGTTGCCGACGACGATTGCCTTCCTGCCTGCGGGAAGCGATTTTGCTTCTTCGCTGGTAATGACTCCCCGGCTTTTTACTCGTTCACGCTCGAACGCCATGAGGTGCATGGCTACATCGAGGCCGAGCACGCGCCGCTCGTGGATCGCCTTCTCGATCTCGGAGAAATCGTCGATCTCTTCAGGTATCTCCGGCTCGGGCATTTGGATCGGGAGTGCGCCTGGATCGAGCTGCTTGGCATAGTCCAGCGCGGCGGGAATCGCCCAGAGCAGCGCCCTCCGTTTGGAATGCAGCGAATCGAAGGCGCCGCATAGAATGAGTTGCTCCAGTTCGTCACGCTCCGGTTTCACCTTGGCGGCGAAATCGAAAATGCTGGTGAAGCGGATTGTGGATTGATTGCAGATTTTGGATTGTGGATTGTGGATTGGCGATTGCCCTTCATCCTGAGCGACTGCATAACCATGAGGTGCGGAGTCGAGGCGGATATTAGATTGTGGATTGTGGATTGCGGAATGCCGAGTTACCTCTCGCTCAGGATGACGCTCGACTGCAATACGGGGATGCGCAATCAGCCGCTTCCGAGTCGAATCAGAAAGCAGGGCAACCTGCTTCAACGCGACGCGGATCGCGCCATTCGGTATGGCCAGATTGCCCGAGACGATGTCCTGGGCGGCGAATTCCTCTTCGCTTGAGTTCACATCGGGTGGCAGGATGTCGACGCCTCGTCCGCGGGCTTCGTTGACGATCGTGCAGGGTCCGTAGTAGCCGGCCGGTTGCGCGGATAACAGCGCCGCGAAATACTCGGAGGGATGGTTTTGCTGGCAGTAGATCGACCGAATCGAGATCTCGGCGAACGCCAGCGCGTGCCCTTCCGCGAAGCCGTATCCCTTGAATCCGACGATGTATTCGACGACCTGCTTAGCTACCGGACGTGTGTAGCCGCGGCCGACGATCGTTTCCTCCAGCTCAATCTGAATCTGCTGAGTGAAATCCTCGCGGCGGCGCTTGTAGATCGAATCGCGCAGGTCCTCGGCTTGGCCGCTGCTGAACCCGCAGAAGGTCTGCAAGAGCTGATCGACCTGCTCTTGGAAAACGATGATGCCGTAGGTATGCCCGAGAATCTCCTCGAGCTGAGGGTGCTCGAAGGAATACTGCTTCTTGCCGAGTCGCCGTGCGATCAACTCGTTCAGCTTTACCGCCCCACCGACTCCGGGTCGGATGCCGGCTTGAACCAGACTTGCATCGTGCAGGTTCTTCGTTTTCAGCCGGATATGCGCCTGACGCATCGCCGGCGAAGCGGATTGGGGTATGCCGATCAGCTCCCCCGAGCGCATCGCGCGGTACGTTTCCGGGTCGTCGATTGGAAGCCTCGTCGAGCTGAAGTCTTTCGTGTTGACCCGGATGCGCTCCTCAGTTCCCGCAAGCACGTCCTGCCCGCGCAGGCACAACACGTCGAACTTGTCGAAAAAGTGCTTGCAGCTTCGTTTATCCCACTGGACGATGCGAATCTGGGGGGGAGGGGTGTTGGAGTGTTGAGGTGTCGAGGTATCGGTTGCTTCTTCAATACCCGAATACCCTAATACCCCACTACCTTCCGTCAACCTGGCGCTCGCTCCCGACCACATCATCGGCACCGTCTCGCTGAGCGGTTGGGAGGAGATAACGATGCCCGAGGAGTGCGAGCGGATATTTCGCGGAATGTCCATCAGCTTCTCGGCAAGCTGAAAAACCCACTTGAAGCGCTCGCGCGGAATGCCGCTGCCACGCAGCTCGGGGCGGTTTTCTAGCGCGGATTCAAGCTGATGCGCAGGCACACCGCCGTGGATGCGCTTGGCGAGGAAGCCGATCGTTTCGGGTGGCAACCCGAGCGCCTTTCCGACCTCGCGCACGATTCCGCGCGTGCAGTAAGCACCGATCGCGCTAACCGTCGCGACGTTGTCCCGTCCGTACTTGCGCGTGAGATATTCCCGTACATCGTCGCGGCGGCGCGATTCAAAATCGACGTCGATATCCGGCCGCTTGCTTCCATCGACCGGCATAAAGCGGTCGAAATGCAGATTGTGTTTGTACGCATCGATGCGCGAAAGCCCGAGGCAGTACGCAACCGCCGAGTCGACGACCGATCCCCTTCCGCTGTAATGAATCTGATGCTCGTCAGCCCATCGCACCATATCGTTGGCGGCAAGAAAATGTCGGGCAAAGCCAAGTTCGATAATGCGGTTCAGTTCCATCTCGATTCGGCTCTTCAGCTTGGACGGGGTCTTCTCGTAGTGCTGATACATGCCGATCTGAGTCAGTTCGCGCAGCGCCTGATTGTCATCGGGAAAGATTTCCGGGAGCTGTGTACGGTCGGGAAGCACCTCGTCGTCCACGCGCTCGGCGATGACCCTCGTGCTTGCCAGCAAATCGGGGCGATCGGCGAAGAGCGCGCGCATCTCATCGGGCGTGTGCATATATCGTTCGGCGTTAATTGCACGCTCGGGGAGGCGCGCGATCTGAGGCTGATCCTCGTGCCGCGCCGGCTTGCGGCCGACGATCTCTTCGACGGTGCACAGCGTTTCCACGCATGTAAGCAGGTCTTGAACGGCGAAGTCCTCCGGCCTGGCATGGGTGATGAGCCCGCCTGCGAAAGGGGTTAGCGACTCGCGTTCAGTAAGCTCGAGAAGCTGTCGATTGACGGTGATCTCCCAGGGAAGGTAGCTCCGCTCGATCTCGATGCAAACGTTCTCGCGCCCATAGACTGCAATCAGCCGCTTAAGCAGTGTCTCTGCCGCCTTCGTGTCCCTTCGGATCAGCACACGATTGATCGGTCCAACGTCACCTCCGGTAAGGCAGATCAAGTCGCGCGAATGCCGAGCGAGGCGCTCCCAATTGCATAGCGGAAAGCATCGCGGCTCGCCCAGGTGGCATTCAGTGATGAGCTGCGACAGGCTGACGTAGCCGCGCTTGCTGCGCGCGATCAGGACGATCTCGCCGCCTTCGGGAAGTTCGAAACTCGCTCCGATCAGCGGCTTGAGCCCGTACTTCTTGCACGCCTTCGAGAACTCTACGCAGCCAACAAGCGACATGGGGTCGGCGATCGCGCACGCGCCGATCCCGAAGCTTGCGGCAACGAGCGGAAGCTCCTCGGCGAGCATCGTGCCGCGGCCAAACGCGTAACCGCTGCAGACGTGGAGTGGGACGTACGTGTCGTGCTTCTTCTGCGTTCGAACCGCCTGGATGCCGCTGTAACCCGTCGGCATACCCCAGTCGTCGCGACGCGCCTCTCGCGCGGGCATTTTGACCTTCATGCCCAGCGCATATCGATCGCCTCCTTCGCGGAAGTCGCGCTCCTTCGCGCGGTCGGCGTAGTAGGCAGCCGGGAGAACGCCGCATGCCGCCGAGACCTTCTCGTCACGGATTTTCCTGGCTCGCTCGGTTACCTCGATCGTGTTGTCTTCGATGTACGGCTTCTGAGTCGAGCCGCCAAGCGTTCCGATGCTCGGAAGAAGGGTTTCTTCCGCCCGACGAACCCCCTTATCGTCCACGAAGCGATGTATCTCGCGATAAGGCTCATTTGCCCACCACTCGCCGGCCTCGCGCCAGAGGGCGAGGGTGTCACGCCCAGCCGGTCGCATCTCGCCAGGCCCTCAGCACCTGCTTGCGTCGCGGTTCGATAAGCTCGTTGCCCGCAGCAATCGCGGCATCCCCGAACACGGTCTTGATGTGGTTGAAGGCGGCCGCCGCCCCGCGCTCGCGGTCGCTTCTGGTCGTGCAGCCGGACAGTTCTTGCTGAACTCGCTTTGCGCAAGTGACGTTTTCCAGTCTGGCTCGCAGACCTAAAAGTGGCTGCTTAGGTATTTCCGCCAGCATCAGCCGCAGGCTTGAGAGCGCCGATGCGTAGTTCTGAATCGGCTTCGTAAACTTGCGCCGCCTCGTCTCGTTGGAGTTCTCGAACTCCAACGTTAGCGTGAGAGCCTTTGCCTGCTTATCGTCAGCATTGAGCCGCTCGCCGATTGTGCGGGCCAACTCCTGCAAACTCTGATCAAGAACCTGCATGTCCTCCACATAGCCTTCAAAGGCGATGCGTGCGCTAAACGAATTAGGCGGGTACATCGCCTGCACCGGCTGAACGTGCCCGCCACGAGCGCAGCGGCGGATGTGTGTCGCCGCATCACCAAACTGCCCACGCAACGCGTACAGAGGCACACTCGCGATGTCGCCAATAGTTCTGTAGCCGAGAAACTCCAGCCGCTTCAAATGCTCCGGCTCAACAGGAGTGAGCATGGATGCCTTGAGAGTAGCCAGAAAGAACAATGGATCCTTAACCGTCGAGTGCATCGCGAGCGAAGACTCTAAGGGCGTCGGCCCGGCTTGCGCATAAAGATCAGACGCGAGCTTTGCGATCCATTTCGAGCCCGCCATGCCCGGTATAGCAGTCAATCCAAACTTCTCGGTTATGGCCCTGACCAGGTTCAAGGCAAGCAATTCGGGGTCAGGCTGAGCGGAGAGGTCGATCCATGCCGAATGCTGCTCGCACGGCTCGATGACGTCGGCGAACTCCGTGCAGAGATCGAGCCACTGCGCTTGCAAGGCGCGATATGGCTCTTCCTCCCAAGCCACAAACCCTCCGCCTTGCAGGATCGCCTTCGCCTCCGAGAGCGGCATCCCTGAATAGATGTTTCGCTCCCGCGCCAACGCATTGGCATCGAGCACCCGTTTGTCGCGGTGAACGACGAGTGGCTGTTCGGAATTGTGAGCCTTTGCGTAGAATCCTTCGAGGCGCAGGAAGAGAATACAGTGCATGTTTGTCTACTGTTTTGATTATAGGATAAGTAGACAGGTTCCACTCGATCAATTTGGATTTTCTGCGAAACTTTTTTCCGTGGGCCAGTTCCTGCCTTGTTAGCTGGTGCCTGCGGATACCCACAGATGCTCCACATCGGCACCACTTTGGACGAGGATTTTCGCCAGACTTAGTGGCGTTGGGCGTTGGGGCATCGGCCCGTGGGCGGTGGGTCGCTAGTTTGGGTTCCCCCATTCACCCATTCACCCATCTCCCATTCACCCCAACGACCCAACGACCCATTCACTTCCCTTTCTTCCGCCTCGCCACCTCGGCGGCGGCGTCGATCCATTCTCCCAGTTCGCCAGGTTCGTCCATGACGGCTTCCGGCACCTGGCGATACTTGTCGTTGAGCACCCCGCCCATCATCCACGGTCCCATCCCCGCCTCCTCGTACCGCTTCAAATTGCTCTCGTCGACCTTGAAGAACGTGCCGTCATCATCGCAGACGCCAAAGAACGCCTCGTCCAGATAAATGCCGAGCCCCCCAAACATCTTCTTGATGCGGATCGGCCTCGCTTCCGAAAGCTGGCGCGAGACGCGGGTGACGAAATCCGGCGAGACGGGCATTTTCTTAGGATAACCGAGCTATAACGAAATCGTGCATCGGCTCGCGATTCTGGTTGGCCCGAAAGGGCGTGGGTCGAATATGCTCGCGATCGCACGCGCTTGCGCCTCAGGCGAGCTGAACGCGAAGGTTGCCGTCGTAATTGCCTCGAGGCTTGCTGCTCCCGCGCTCGCCTCCGCCCTGGAATTCAGCTTGCCGATCGAGGTCATTCAGCTTGAGACGACCGACGATTACGCAGCCAGGCTCCTGGAGTCGCTCAAGAGGCATCGAGTCGATCTCCTCTGCCTCGCCGGCTATCTTCGACTGGTACCCAGCGAAGTCCTCGCCGCGTACCCAAAGCGAGTGCTTAACATTCACCCCGCGCTGCTCCCCAAACACGGAGGCAAGGGCATGTACGGAACGCGCGTCCATGAGGCGGTGCTGGCGGCGGGAGACCTCGAATCGGGCTGCACCGTCCACTACGTTACAGATGCGTATGACGAAGGGGAATCAATCGTGCAGCGGAGGGTGCCTTTGAATCCAGGGGACGATCCCGCCACCCTCGCCGCGCGGGTCCTCGATCAGGAGCACGTCGCATACATCGAGGCGATTCAGAAGGTGATCGGTGGCTGAGCACGAGTTGCCGCCGCCCGGCCACTACTCGTGGTGGCAGGTCTATCTCGTATATCCGGTCGGACGCTTGATCGTCTGGTGCCTTTTTGGCTTGTTGGGGCCTGTCAAGGTGCGAGGCCGATATCGCGTGCCGGCGGAAGGCGGCGTGCTCATTCTCTCGAACCATCGTTCAGATGTGGACCCGCCGGTGGTGCAGCTCGGCTGCAAGCGCATGGTGCAGTTCATGGCCAAGAGCGAACTCTTCGAAATGCCGGTGATCGGGCGGCTGCTCTGGTGGTTCCGCGCCTTTCCGGTAAAGCGGGGGGAGCCCGACCGGGGTTCGATGAGGCATGCCATCGCGACGTTGCGTCTCGGCGAGGCGGTTTGCGTGTTTCCAGAAGGCCAGCTCACCGAGACCGGCGAGCTGCAGGAGCTTAAGCCCGGCATCGCGCTCATCGTGCGCCAGGCTGGCGTGCCGGTCATTTGCTGCGGGCTCATGAATACCGACAAAGTCATGCCGTACGGCCGCCTCAAGCCGCGCTTCTCATGGTCCCGCGTTTATGTCAATTGGGGCGAGGTGCATGAGTTCGGCAAGGAAGCCACGACGGAGGAGATCCTCGAATGGGCGACGTGGCAGCTTCGCGAGCTGACGAGCATGGACTAGTGGCGCGACTTTGTAATGAGGGCCTTAGCCGCCGCGGCGATGGACTCCGCATCGAGGCCGCAGTCCCGGCGGATTAGGGCCTGAGCCCCATGCTCGATGAATCGGTCGGGCAGCGCGAGGATGGTGTGCGGGAGGCCGCCAAGTCCGCGCTCATGAAGCTCGTCGCGAACCGCTTCGCCGAATCCGCCCCGCTTGACGTTTTCCTCGATCGTCACCAGTGCACCGGCTTCGGATGCGCAGCGGCAGATCGTTTCTCCATCAACCGGCTTCAAGAATCTCGCATTCACTACGGTCGCTGCGATGCCTTCCGCCGCGAGGGCTGATGCCGCCTCATAGGCCGCGCTGACCATCGATCCAGCGGCGGCGAGACAGATGATCGGCATTTCCGGCTGAAGGAGCACCTCGGCTTTGCCGAGCTGAATCGGCGAGCGCTGCTCGGGGAGGCGGTCGTCGCTCGCTCCGCGCGGGTATCGCACCGCCGTCGGCGATTTGTCATACCCCGCCATCCAGTGCGCCATCTCGCGCAACTCGGTCGTATCGCGCGGCGCGAGTAACACCATATTCGGCACGCATGAAAGGAACGAAACGTCGAATGCGCCGTGGTGGGTCGGCCCGTCGTCGCCGACAAGCCCGGCGCGGTCCATAAAGAAGCGAACTGGAAGGTTCTGAATCGCCACGTCATGCAGTACTTGATCGAAGCCGCGCTGCAGGAAGGTCGAGTAGATCGCGCAAAACGGCTTCATGCCTCCCGCGGCGAGTCCGGCGGAGAAGGTAACCGCGTGCTGCTCGGCGATGCCGACGTCGTAGAACCGTTCCGGATAGGTGGCGGCGAACTTGTTGAGGCCGGTACCGTCGGGCATCGCGGCGGTAATCGCGACGATTTTCGAGTCAGCCTCCGCGCACTCCACAGCGGCGTCGCCAAAAGCCTGGGTGTAGGTGATCGGGCCTGCCGCCTTTGTCATGTCGTTCGAGCTGAGATCAAACGGGACGACGCCATGCCACTTGCGTGAGTCCTCCTCGGCGACCTCGTAGCCTTTGCCCTTGACGGTAAGGGCATGAACGAAGGTTGGCCCCTTGAGCTCGCGGACGTTGCGGAACACCTCGAGCAACGTGAGCAGGTCGTGACCATCGATCGGGCCGATGTATTCGTAGCCCATCTCTTCGAAGATCGTGCCGGTGTCTTCCGGGGCGAAATAGTGGGTGATGCCGTGGCGAAGGCCCGCCGCGACCTTGGTCATCGGCGACGGCATTTTCTGGATCACGCCCTTCGCCCGCTGCGCAAGGCTCTGAAAGGTCGGTCTCGACCGAAGTTTCTGCAGATAAGTCGTGAGCGCGCCGACATTCGGCGCGATCGACATGCGGTTGTCGTTCAGCACGACGGCAAGATCGCTGTTCAGCTCTCCGCCGTGAAACAGCGCTTCCCAGCTCATGCCGGAGGCGATCGCCGCGTCGCCGGTAACCGCCACCACGCGCTCGGCGGTGCCCAGGCGGTCCCGCGCCGCCGCGAAGCCGAGGGCGGCCGAGATAGCGGTGCCGGCATGGCCAGCTCCGAATACGTCCAGCTCATGCTCCTCGCGCCGCAGGAAACCGCTGATTCCTTTGTGCTTCCTGAGGGTCTCGAAGCGCGGAAGGCGGCCGGTCAGCAGCTTGTGCGGATAAGCCTGGTGCCCGGTATCCCAAACCACTTTGTCGGGCGGGATCGAGTAGGCGGCGTAAAGCGCCACCGCCAACTCGACGGTGCCCAAATTTGATGAAAGATGTCCGCCCGTGACGCTGACCTTATCTAGAATGGCCTGACGGATATCCTGAGCCACTTCAAGCAGCTCTTTATCTGAAAACTTATGCAAATCCGTCGGCTGGACGATCTGCGAGAGCAAGCGGTAGGGGCTATCCATGTCGGGGCTTAACTAGCTGTACGGTCCAACAAGTCTGAACGTTGTGCGCGTTCCAAGTGCGGTCAATTCTAGCCGTCGCAAACGGCAAGTACAATATGGTCATAATTGCTTCGCTCTTGTCTCACCCAAGGGCGTATGCAGGAGAAGGGTCCAGCGGGGCCTGTGGGGGAAAGTGGCTTTAGAACCGAAAACGATTCTTTTGGTCGAGGACAACGCCGACGACGAGCAGCTTACGCTACGCGCTATGCGCCAAAGCGATGTGCCGAATATCATCCGTGTCGCACGTGATGGTGCCGAAGCGATTGACGCGCTGTTTGGAGCGGCCGCAAACGGCAAAATGCCGGACCTCGTGCTGCTCGATCTCAAGCTGCCCAAGGTGAGCGGGCTCGAGGTGCTGCAACGAATCCGAGGCGATGAGAGGACGCGCACCCTCCCAATCGTCGTGCTGACCTCGTCGGACGAGGAGCGCGATATCGTCGAAAGCTACAACCTCGGCGCGAACAGCTATATTCGCAAGCCTGTCGATTTCGATGAGTTCATCGACGCGGTGCGCCAGCTTGGCCTCTACTGGCTCTCGATGAACCGAACGGCACGCAGCTAGTCAGCCAGTGAAATCCGCCCACGAAGAGAAGGAACGTCTCGTAACCTGGCTCCTTGTCGGCGGCCTAATCCTCTTTCTCGCTGCAGGAGGCGCCGTCATCCTCGGGGTTTTTGGCAAGCTCGCGATGCTGTTCACCGCCGCCCCACTCTTCTTTCTCCTATCGGTGATTTCCGTCGGGGCCGGGCTGTGGCTCGGAATCTCCCATTCGAAGTCGCCGGCCGAGGGTGCCGGCGCGCAGAGGGAAGGGCACGTGATGGCTCGCTACGCGATCAATCATCTGGGTGAGATGATCTTCAGCTACTTTGAAACCGACGCCGAGGAAGCCAAATACTACGTGAAGCTGCAGTACCTCGACGGGCGGACCGAAGAGTTGCAATGCGCCGAACCCGTTTTTGAGCAGTGCGGCGAGGGCATGCGCGGGATGGTAATCGTCCACGGCCGGTGGCTCAGCCGGTTTGAGCAGCTTCCGATGCCATGACGAACTCGGAACTTGCCAAACATTTGAGAGATTTGCAGGCGTTCCTGGTTATCGCCGGGTACGACGAGATGCACGCGCGACGCTATATGCACATCTCGCACGAGATCGAGAGCATGGGTGAATCGGTGGAGGAGATGTGGCGAGAAGGCCGACTCCAGGAGCTGCCCGGCGTGGGGCCGTCGGTGGCGATGTACCTTAAGGAGATCCTCGAAACGGGCAAAAGCTCGAAGCAGGAGGAATGGGAAAGGATCGCGCCGTGGTCGGTGCTCGAGCTGCTGCGCATTCCGGGCCTCGGCCTTAAGACGGCCCAAAGACTCTTGCTTGGCTATGGCGTGTTTTCGCTTGAGGCCTTGAAGGTAGCGATTAACAACGGGAGCCTCAATGGCGCGCCCGGCATCGGCGACAAGACGATACGCTCATGGCGCACAGCTATCGAGCGGCTTGCCGCGCTGGATTCCTCTGCAAGCTCGGAATGACCATTGTGAGCGGCAACCGTAACTGTCATCCCGAGCGAAGCCGAGGGATCGAGGTAGCGCATCGTCATCCTGAGCGAGGCCGCTCTCCACGGGCGAGTCGAAGGATCGCCGCAACAGCGCGTGTTCACGGCGGTCCTTCGACTGCGAGCACTCGCACGGCTCGCCTCTTCGCTCAGGATGACGGGCACCGATCTAGGTGTTTCACGACTAACTGCCTTGCAGTTCGTGAGTGGAAAGTAGTCGCTAAGGACGGGGCCAGGGCTTCGAGGCCCAGCGCATGCGGTCCGCGTCGATAAAGCGCCAGGGAATCTCATGCCCCTTCCCTTCCGCAATCCCAATCCTCACCCCATCCACAATCTTCGCGGGGTGTTCGGCCGGCTTAAGGTGCAGTTCCGAGGAGGGGTCGAGTAGGTCGATTAGGTTCTGCCGGCTATCGATGTCAAGCGCAGCCGCAAGCTTGCCGGGGCCGGAGAGGAGGTCTTCATCCTTAACGGCTTTGAGGCGGCGCGAGTACATCTCATCGATGCCCTCGAGCGGTTCCGCGGCGCGGATCAACACGGCGGCCGGGTCGCCCTCTTCGTGCGCGACCACGTTCAGCATCCAATGGTGGCCGTAGGTGAAGTACACGTAGGCAAGACCCGGCGAAGCCCATAGCGCCATGTTCTTCATTTTCGAGCGCCCGAAGGCGTGGCACGCCGGGTCGTCGGCGCGATACGCCTCCGTCTCGACGATGCGCGCCCTCATATCTCCCTTAACGATAATCCAGCCAAGCAGAAGAGGCGCGGCGTCCACGACATCTCGGAGCAGAACTTCTCTCAGGGACTCGTATGAAGGCACGCCGTATTCTGACCTGTCATGGCCGAGTCATGTTGCGGGGGTAAAACGCTTCTTCCCATGCTCGACCGAAATCTCCTCCGACAAGACCCTGAACGCGTGAAGGCGGGTGCGCTGCGCAAGGGGATCGATGCCGCGGAATCCGTCGACGCGTGGACAAAGCTGGACGCCGAGTGGCGGGCGCTGAAGGTCGATCTCGAAGCCAAGCAGGCCGAGATGAACCGGATCAGCAAGACGATCGGCGCGCTGATGGGGCAGGGAAAAAAGGACGAGGCAGAGCAGGCGAAGGCACAAACCGGCGAGCTGAAGAAGGCAATCACGGAGGGCGAAGCCAAGGACCGCGAGATGGAGGCCCGCCTCCGCGACCTGGAGCTTGGGTTCCCGAATCCTCCCGATGAGTCGGTGCCGGACGGACGCAGCGCTGACGATAACAAAGTTTTGCGCGAGTGGGGCTCGAAGCCAGAGTTCAAAGACCGGCCGCAGCCGCATTGGGAAATCGCTGAGCGGCTGGGGCTCCTCGATCTGCCCCGCGCGGCGAAGATATCGGGCAGCGGATTCGCCCTCTATACGGGCTGGGGGGCGCGGCTGCAGCGAGCGCTCTTCAACTTCATGATCGACCACCAGACTCTGCGCAATGGCTACCGCGAGATTTATCCGCCGTACCTCGTGAACAGCGCCAGCCTTATCGGCACGGGCCAATTGCCCAAGTTCGAGGAGGACCTCTACAAGGCGGACGACGATCTCTATCTCATTCCCACCGCCGAGGTTCCGGTCACCAATATCTATCGCGACGAGATCCTCGACGGTAGCCAGCTCACGATGAAGATTGCGGCGTACAGCGGCTGCTTTCGCAAGGAAGCGGGGGCAGCGGGCAAGGATACGCGGGGCCTGCTGCGCGTGCATCAGTTTGACAAGGTCGAGCTCGTCAAGCTCACGAAGCCGGAAGACAGCTACGACGAGCTGGAATCGCTGACCAAGGATGCTGAGAGCGTTCTCCAGGCGCTGGGAGTGCACTACCGCGTCGTGCTGCTTTGCGCGGGCGACATGAGTTTCTCCAACGCCAAATGCTTCGATCTCGAGGTGTGGTCACCTGGCGTGGGTCAATATCTGGAGATTTCGAGCTGCTCGAACTTCACCGACTTTCAGGCTAGGCGCGCGAACATCAGATTTCGCCGTGGCCAAGGGGAGAAGCCCGAGTTTGTGCATACGCTCAACGGCTCCGGGCTCGCTTGCCCTCGCCTATTTTCGGCGGTGGTGGAAACGTATCAGCAAGCTGACGGGTCAGTCTTGCTGCCCGAGGTCTTGCGGCCCTATGTCGGCACCGATCGTTTGATCTAGCGCTTCGGCAGCATGTGGCCCATCTTGTCCCGCTTCGTTTCGAGATATTGTTCTCGGGACGCGGCGGGGCCCGCGATGAGGGGGACGTGCTCAACGATTTCGAGCCCATAACCCTGTAGGCCGCTCACCTTTTTCGGGTTGTTCGTCATGAGGCGCAGCTTGTGGAGGCCGAGGTCGGCTAGAACCTGGGCGCCGAGGCCGTAGTCTCGCAGATCAGCCTTGAACCCGAGCGCCACGTTGGCTTCCACCGTGTCGAGGCCTTGATCCTGCAATTCGTATGCCTTGAGCTTATTGAGCAGGCCGATGCCGCGCCCTTCTTGGGCGATGTATAGCACCACGCCGCGTCCGGCTTCTTCCACCTTCTCCAGGGCCATCTGGAGTTGATCGCCGCAGTCGCATCGCAGTGAGCCGAGCAGGTCGCCGGTGAGGCAGGAGGAGTGCATGCGGACGAGCACCGGCTCCTCGGTCGCCACGTCGCCCTTCACGATTGCCACCATCGGCTGATGCTCGACCGTCGGCTCGTAGCCGTACAGGGTGAAGTGGCCGAACTTGGTCGGGAAGTCGATCGGACCGGCGACGCGCTGGACGAGCTTCTCGTTCTTGCGCCGGTAGGCGATCAGATCGGCGATGGTGATGATCTTCAGCTCGTGCTCTTTCGCGAAGGCGAGGAGGCCGACGAGGCGCATCATCGAGCCGTCCTGGTTCAATATCTCGCAACCGACGGCGACCGGCTTGAATCCGGCCAGCACGCACAGGTCGACGCTTGCTTCGGTGTGGCCCGCGCGCTTGAGGACGCCGCCCTTCTCCGCCCGTAGCGGGATGATGTGGCCGGGACGGCCGAGGTCGTTCGGCTTGGACTTCTCGTTGACGAAGACTTCAACGGTCTTGGCGCGGTCATGGGCGCTGACGCCGGTGGTGGTGCCGTG
The DNA here is from genome assembly GCA_038202925.1 of Fimbriimonadales bacterium. Taxonomy (GTDB): domain Bacteria; phylum Armatimonadota; class Fimbriimonadia; order Fimbriimonadales; family Fimbriimonadaceae; genus JAEVZK01. The sequence goes on from JBBREM010000006.1 coordinate 37,595, forward strand.
GAGGGCATCGACGGTCTCGCCCATGGCGGTGCCGAGGCGCGCAGTGTTCTGCTTGGTCATCATCGGAATCTGCAGCTCGGCCAGCCGCTCGGCGGTGGTCGGGATAAAGGGAACGCCGCGACCGAACTTGATCATGAAGTTCATCGCGTCGGCGGTGCACATCTCGCCGGCCATGATCAGGTCGCCCTCATTCTCGCGGTCGGGATCGTCGACGACGACGATGATGCGTCCACGCTTCAGCTCCTCAAGCGCCTCGGGAATCGTTGCAAATTCCATCTGTATGGATTCTACGTTACGGCGAGTTGCGCATCCCAACTCGGTTCGGTTGGCCGTGCCCGAAGGCTTGTGGCGCAAGCTTCCGCTTGAGTTGGGCTCGGGCGTCCATGGACCGAAGGATTAGAGGTTGAAAGCGTCACCTGCCGTGACGGCTACACGTGCTGCGCACGTACCCAGCCTGAGGTTTTGCCCTTCGATCCAATCCTACTCCGAAGGCGTGTACCGTGGCGGCATGCCACGCTTTTGAGGCGGGGCCAGAATGTGAGCGCCGGCTAAAGACCGGCGGCTACATTGCTGCGCGCGGGTGGCAGGATTACGCCTACCGACCTTGGCAGGGCGCTGAAGCTCATCCCCGCGAAGGCGGGGACTTCGCGCGCGATCTCTTCAAAAATCTCGCCGGCATTGAAGAACGGACGCTCGCCGCTCACGCGCAGGGCCAGCTCGCTGAAGACACGCCATGCGGGCTTGGCCTCGCCCTTGGTGGGTAGGACCTGCTCGAAAAGCTGCACGCGGCGCTCGATATTGGTGTAGGTGCCCCCCATCTCGGCGGGCGCCGTCATGGGGAGGACCACGCTTGCGTAGTTGAACGCCTCGTTCTCGCTGTGGGCCTGCACGACGAGGAAGGGGACGCTTTCGAGCGCGCCCCGCACGGTGTCGGGATTCGCGTGGTGCGCAAAGGGGTCTTCGCCGAGCAGCCACAGACCCTGAATCCGGCCGGAGGCGCAGCCTTCGAGAATTTCGTGGGTGTTCAGGCCGCCCTCGGGCATCATGCCCAGTGCGATGGCGCCTTCGTCGTTCGCCTCCAGGCCGTAAACGCTGAGCCGTCCGACCCCGGACAGAGCCTCGGCGATCGCCTGTCCTTGGGCGTTGTTATACAGCGAGCGAGTCGCGACGACGGGGGCTTCGTTCTCCTTGAGCAAGAGCACGGCCCTGGCGAGATACTCGGCAGGAACGCCGGTGGTGGCGGCGGCTTCTTGGACTCCCGAGCCGGATAGCGCCTTCGCCAACGCCAACTCGCTTCCAGGTTTGTAGCGCAGAACGACGTCGGCAAAACCGTCGGCCTCGGTGGGCCGGTCGTGAGCCACGATGACCTTCGCGCCACTCAACACCGCCGCTTTGCGGATGCGCAGGAACAGAATCGGCTCCTCGTCGGCGAGGGACGTGCCAAAAATTAGGATGGCCGGAGCTTCCTCGTAGGACGCGATCGGCTTCTGAGCTAGATTCAAGCGCGCGGTTTCGTTGGCGGTGGGAAGGTGAGGCTGATAGCGGTGATCTAGATTCTTCGATCCGAAGACGCTGCGAAAGGTGCGCTGCGCCATGTATAGGTCTTCGTTCGAATTCTTCGCTCCTCCGATGAGGGCGACCTCGCCGGTGAATGCCTCGATGATCTCCTCGTAGGCCTCCGCCCAACTCGATTCCACAAGCACGTCGCCACGGCGTACGAGCGGCTTGGTTAGGCGCTTAGCCGAGTTGTAGTATTCGTGGCCGAACTTGCCTCGGTCGCAGGTCCATTCCTCGTTGACCGCCTCGTTGGTGCGCCCGTTGATCCGCACCATCTTGTTCACCCGGTAGTCGAACCAGATGTTGCAGCCGTTGCCGCACTCCGTGCAGATGCCGGGGCGAGTCTCGAGGTCCCAGGGGCGGGCGCGGAAGCGATATTGGGCATTGGTGAGCGCGCCAACCGGACAAATCTCGATGACGTTGCCGGAGAACTTGGATTCGAAGTCGCGCAGCTCGAAGGTCGAAGGCTGCATCGAGGCCCCCCGGAATCGGAATGCAAGCTGGGCATCGCCGGAAATCTCCTCGGTGAACCGCACGCAGCGGCCACATTGGATACAGCGCTCGAGATCCAGGGTGACGTACTGCGAGAGGGGGAAAGCCTTGGGCAGATGGCGCTTGAGCTCCAGAAAGCGCGAGGTCGAGGGGCCGTAGAAGAGGGTGTTGTTCTGCAATGGACACTCGCCGCCGCGATCGCAGATCGGGCAGTCGAGCGGGTGGTTGATGAGCAGGAATTCAAGCACGCCCCGGCGGTCCTTGTGGACCATCTCGGTGTCGGTGTAGATCGCCATCCCCTCGCTGGCAGGAAGGGTGCAGCCGGCTTGCGGCTTAGGCATCTTTTTGATCGTGCCGTCGGGCCCTATGAAGCCGACCTCGACGATGCACATGCGGCACATGCCGACCGGCTTCATGCGCTGGTGGTAGCAGAAGATGGGGATTTCGAGGCCGAGCCGCTTCACGGATTCGACGATCAGCTCGCCCTTGGGGACCTTGATCTCCACGTCGTTGATCGTGATGGTTACAAGCTGTGGATCGGCGACGGCTGCCACAGCGGCGATTGTACCTAGCCGGATCGTGGAGAAGGACATCATGATGAGCGCGGGGGCGACCCGTGGGAGCGTCGCAGTCGAAGGATGGCTTGATGCGCATCGTTCGGAGATCCTTCGACTCGTCCTCTGGGAAAGCGGCCTCGCTCAGGATGACGGCACCAGATTTGCAGGCTTCGCAGGGCTTAAATGCTAAACTCTGCTAAACCAACGCGATCTCGCGTTGATGGGAGGCATCGAATTCATGTCGGTTTTACAAGCAGAGCGGCGCGCAGGGATTAAGGCGGAGAAACTGCGCCGCCAGGGCATTTTGCCCATGGCCCTCGTTGAAAGGAGCCATGCTACGACCTTGCTCCAGACCACGGAGCCCAACCTCAAGAAAGCCATGATGGCGGCTGATGGGCTGGGCCGTCTCGATCTCGAAATCGACGGCGAGAAGGGCCAGCGCAAGGTCATCGTCAAGAATATCGAGCGCGATTTTCTTAAGCACCAGATCCTGACGGTGACGCTGCAAGAGGTCGCCGAAGACGACGTCGTGAAGATGGACATCCTCGTGATCGCCATGGGCGAAGTCGGAGAATTCGAGCAGAACGTCACGCTGATGCACCAGATGGACCATCTCAAGGTTCGCGGCAAGATGAACGTATTGCCTGAGCGCCTGGAGGTCGACGTCTCGCACCTCACTCCGGGCGATCACATCAACGCCGGCGACATCGCGCTGCCGGAAGGCGTCGACCTGCTGAGCTCACCCGACTCGACGGTGTTCAGCCTGCAGATCGTGAAGGAAGTCTCACTCGAGCCCGAAACGACCGAGGAAGGCGAAGCCGGAGCCGCCGAAGACGGCGAAGCCGGAGCCGCTGCCGAGCCTGCAGCCGAGGAAGAAGAGAGCGGCGGAAGCGAATAATCCGTTCGTTACTGACTCAAATGAAAGAGAACCTCTCGGACGAGAGGTTCTCCTTTGCCCTCATTGAGCGGTGAACGTAAGTTGCAGCACAACCCGTGCCTGGACTGGGTTAAGAGGGCGCTGGCCTACTTGCGCGGCGACCAGGGGACTGGCTTCATGAGCCAAGTCTCTAGCGCCACGCCGACCTTGCGAAGCGACTCGGCCGAGCAGGTGGAGGGCACGTCGCCAAGGGTGTGCCATGGCGCGAAGTCGAAGTCGATGAGGTCGATCGTCGGGATGTGGGCCTGGTTGAGCGGCACATGGTCGTCCTCGATCTCCGGTCCCATCCACTGCGGGAACGTGCTCCCCAAGCCGTTGGCCGACGCGTTGCGGTAGAAGGCGCGGAGGAGGTCGGGCGCGTTTCTCATGCTCTGCGGCTCCATCGGAACCTGCAGGTCCTTGTCGCCGATCATGTCGAGCAGAATGCCGTAGGTGGGGCGGGGGTCGGGCATGAGGCGGACGAACTCGCGCGCGCCGAGGAACATGTCGCCCAGCCCGGGCCCGAGGTCTTCGCCGTCGGTCATAAAGTACATCACGCCAATATCCTTCGGCAAACGGCCCTTCAGCGCGCGGGCGAGCTCAAGGAGCACCGCGACCCCGGAAGCGCCGTCGTTGGCCCCCAAGATCGGCTTATCCCGATTGACGGGATCGGGATCCATGTCCGCGACCGGTCTTGAATCCCAGTGAGCCAGAAGCAGAACCCGAACCTTGGCGTCTTTCCAGTTCTGCTCGCCGATCACGTTGTTCATGTCGACCTTCTGGTTCTTAACTTTCCAGTCGTAGGTGAAGGGCTGCAATTGGACGTTGTCGCACGACTTCTTCATCTCGGCAACGATGTAGTCCTGGCATTGCTTGTGGGCGTCGGTCATCGGCACGCGGGGGCCGAAGTCGCACTGCTTGAGCAAGTGGGCCCACGCCTTGTCCTTATCGAACTGCGCGTTGAGCTTGGGGGGAGAAGCCGGCTGCGCGAAGGAGAGCGCGGCTAGTCCAACACCGACCAGCGCGGAGATGTTTCGCTGAAGCGCTTGCCGCGCAGAACCGATTCGACGGTTGCGCTCTCGAGGGTTTTGGCGATCTTGGACGTGTCCCATATTTTGAAGTAACCCAGCCCGCCACGGCCCAGCGATGCCGGCATCGCCACCGTGTACGTGCGGCGCTCATCCAGCTTAGTCCCATTGGCGGAAATGCTTACGATTCGCTGGCCGGCAGCGGCGCTCTTCTTGAAGGATGCCTCAAAGCCAGAGATCTGCAGAAAGTCGGTGTTCTTCTGGGGGTAGAGCGAAACCGAGCGCTCAAACGCTTGTTTGATTTGGGCCCCGGTAAGGTTCACGACGACGATCGTCTCGGTCGGAAACTGGACGAGGCTGGCGAGATTGTCACGCTGCGAGGACTCCTTCACGAGGCCAGCGGCCAAGAAGGCTCCGTCGGTGCCGGCGAACTCTCGAATGATGTCGGCAGCGGCTTGGGAAGGCAGATGCGAGCCAGCCCCCGCGTCCTGAGCGAAGCCCAGGGATGCGAGTCCCAGCAGAATGCCAACCAAGGCGCGTGTCACTAACTGCATTTTCGGCGCGAATCCAAAGAGTTAGACTCCGAAAGAACGAGTTCGTTACGGGGTCCATGGACAAAACGTGTATCGTACATCGAGTTCAACTGGTGGACGGTACGTGGATGCGACAAAGTTGGCGTCATTGCGCTCATCTTCGCAGTTACTCATCCTCTGAATCGAGAAATTCCTCCATTTCATCGCTCGCGTCCTCGTCAAGCGCCTTTCCCATTTCCCTTGCGAGTTCTCTCGCTTGGGCGGGCGAGCCTGGCTCGCCAAGAATGTCCATGCGGTCCGCCAGCTCGTCGAGACGGCCCTCCTCGTTGCGGTAGCGTGCGAATCGGCTGACTAGCTTGGCCACGTGCGGGCTACCGCAGTGCGGGCACCGGTTATCGTCGTCGCTTGCGACCACGCCGACGAGGGCTTGGAACTTCTTGCCGCATGCGGCGCAGCGGTATTCGTAAACGGGCATTTACTCTGAGAGCATCCCTGATGCAATGGATCGTGCCGTATGAAACACTCGAATAACTTCGATTCGTTCTTCGGAACTGCGGTAGAAAGCGATGAGTGGTCGAACAGTCACACTGCGAATGCCCGTTCCGAAGTCGGATCGTGGAGTCCCGGAGTCGGGAAAGGCGAGTAGGAGGAGTAGTCGCTCGTCTAGATCGCGCAACAACCCGCTAGCTGCTCTTTCATTTTGTCGAGCTATGTAGAGGTAGATTTCGCGGAGGTCGGCGGCGGCTCGAGGGGTCTTAACAAGGGTCCGCAAGCTAGGCTGATTCCCTCTTTTCGCGCGCCAGAGTTTCCTTGCCGTCTTGGATAATGTCATCGACATTTAGAGGCGAGAGTTCGCCGAGATCAGCTTCTTCGATGCCCTTCTGAACCTCCGCCTTGAGCCATGCCAATTTCGATTCTCGTTCGAGTAAGTGCCTCAGTGCCTCACGCACCAGTTCGCTTGAGCTCGCATAAGCACCGGAAGAGACGAGCCGCTCAACTTCCTTCGCTAGCGGGCCCGGCAGAGATACGTTCATGGTGGCCATAACCCATTCTACGGTGCAATGGCAAACATTGCCAACCTCTTGGGCCTCCTAGCAACGGTAGAATGAAGGGACGCGGTCCCGACTCGTCGAGACCCCACCGATTTATATGGCCAGACAGC
>JBBREM010000007.1:0-42651 GCA_038202925.1 Fimbriimonadales bacterium
AAAGTGACGGCGCAGCCGGAGCTCCATTTCAACCTTCCCGCGACGCCACTCGATTACTCGCGCAATTTGGCCACCGGAGCCGTGATCACCGACAGCCCAAAGGGCAAGCTGGCCGATCTCAACACGTTACCGGGTAACACGGACGACTGGATCGAGGTCGACCTCGGCAAGGACCAAGCGCTTGGCGAGATACGGCTGGTCTTCGGGGATAAGCCGATGTGGCAGCGATTCCAGATCTATTGCTTCGCCAGCGACGAGGGCCGAAACGAGGGCAAGCCTTGGGCCCAGGAAGCAAACTGGACGCGGACGGCGGCATACCGGCATGACGAGCGCGGCGATGACGGCGGCAAGCCGTCGGTTGCCTACCGCGGCACTCCCTCCCGATACCGCTACATCCGAATCATCAACCGATCCGGCGGGCCGGGTTCGCTGAGCGAGATCAAAGTCATCCCCCTAGCCGGCCAATAAGAAAGAGGGCGGGAAGCTTCTGCCTCCGGCCTGTTCCGGGTATTGCGCACAGTTCGCAACACTGTGACTGGGGCGTGTTCATGGCGGTCCTTCGACTTCGAGACCCGCACCGCTCGCCTCTACACTCAGGATGACGAGGAAAGCGCGACATGTCGTCGCGGCTACATGCGCTGCGCACGTACGCCGGAGGCGTGTAGCCGTCACAGCATGTGACGCCCGATGCCGTCATCCTGAGCGGGGCCGCTCCCCGGCGGGCGAGTCGAAGGATCGCCGCACACCCGCGAAGTCGGTAGGAGCGATTAGGCGAGCGGCCCGTGGCAGCGATCCAATAAATGGCGCCTCCGGCGGGACTCGAACCCACGACCACCTGCTTAGAAGGCAGGTGCTCTATCCGCTGAGCTACGGAGGCGTCAATCGAGGATACCAATCTCCATGGAGGGTTCCGCTCCGTCGGAACCGAATCGCGGTCGACACGGAGGTCAGACCCTCCAGCCAATGGTCCCAGCGGATGCACAATATACGCAGATCGTGCATTTGTGTAGTACAGTGTTCCCGTGACGGCGCTCGAAGTCAAAACCAGCACCCGAGATCAAATCCTCGACGCGACGGATCGGATCATGGCGCGGTATGGCTTCCGCAAGATGACGATGGACGACCTCGCCCGCGAGGCCGGACTCAGCAAACGGACGATCTACTTGCACTTTACGAGCAAGGAAGACGTCGGACTGTCCTCGATCGGGCGGGTTGTAGAATCCGTCCACCGGCGGCTTGCCAGCGTCGCCGGCGAGGACTGTCCGGCGCAGGATCGTCTGCGCCGCATGCTCATCGAGCGCGTCATGGGGCGGGTGGAAAGCGTTCAGCAATACCACCACAGCCTCGACGAGCTGTTCGAGGTCGTTCGGCCGGCCTACATGGCGCGGCGCAAGCTGTACTTCGACATCGAGGTCGCGATGATCTCGGAGGTGCTCGCGGACTTGGATCCGGTCGACGTCCAGGAGAAGGCCACTGCCCTCCTCCTGGCGACAAACGCCTTCCTGCCCTACAGCCTCAGCGTGCGCGAGCTGGGGGAGCCGGAGGAAATCAGGCGGCGGCTCACGACCATGGTGAATTTGCTCCTCCGGGGGCTACAGGAGACACGAGGATGAGAAAAACAACGATATCGGCCCTTCTCGGCGCGGCAACTTTCGCGTTGGCGTTTGGCGCCGCCGAGATCACGGCGGACATGAAGAACTCCACGATCGACGGAGTAACCAAAGCGATGGACACCGTCTACGCCTATCCGCAGATCGGCAAACAAGCCGCCGCTGCCCTGCGCGAGAAAGCCGGCTCCCACGCCTACGATTCGATCACCGACGGAACGCAGTTCGCCGCCGCTCTGACCAAGGATCTGAACGACGTCTGCAAAGACGCGCACCTGCGCGTCCGCTACAGCGAGGAGGCCCTGCCGGTGCGCAAAGCAGCGCGCGAGCCGAGCGCCGATGAGATCAAGCAGCAGCAGGACTTCACGCGATACGCCAACGTCGGCTTCCAGAAAGTCGAACGACTGAACGGCAACGTCGGCTTAATCCAGTTCCGAAACTTCATGGACCCCGATATGGCGAAGCGCCCGATCAAAGCGGCGATGGAGTTCTTGAAAGACACGGACGCGCTGATCTTCGACATCCGCCAGAACGGCGGCGGCGACCCGGCGACGGTGCAGCTTATCTGCAGCTACCTTTTCGACGATAAGCCGGTCCATTTGAACGACTTGGTGGAGCGCGACGGGAAGCGCAGCCAGTATTGGTCGCTCAAGAAGGTCGACGGGCCGCGCTATCTGGGCAAAGAGGTCTTCGTTCTCGTCAGCAAGCGCACCGGCTCGGCGGCGGAGGAGTTCAGCTACGATCTGCAGAATCTGAAGCGGGCGACGATCATCGGCGAGCCTACGTGGGGCGGCGCGAACCCTGGGTCGGTGATCCGGCTCAACGACCACTTCTCAGCCTTCGTGCCGGTCGCTCATGCCGAGAATCCGGTCTCCAAGACGAATTGGGAAGGCAGCGGGGTGAAGCCTGATGTCGCGATGGACCCGAAGGATGCGCTGAACTGGGCGCACAAGAAGGCGCTCGAAGACATCATCGCCAAGACGAGCGACTTGAAGAAGCGCGAAAACCTTCAGCAGGTCATCAAGGAAATCGGCACCTAAAGGAAGAGGCCGCCATCGATCGTGAGGGTCTGGCCGGTGATGTAGCCGGCCTCCTCGCTGGCGAGAAAGAGGATCGCCGGCGCGATATCGGCGGCGGTTCCCAGCCGCCCCGCCGGAGCCTCTTTCTGCACCTTCTCCTTGAATTCAGGCGGGAGAGCGTCGGTCATCTCGCTCTCGATAAAGCCGGGGGCAACCGCGTTGCAGGTGATGCCCCGTGAGCCAAGCTCCTTGGCTACGGCGAGGGTCAGGCCGATCAGGCCCGCCTTGCTGGCGGCGTAATTCGTCTGGCCGCTCTGGCCGTGCAGGCCGACCACGCTGCTGAGATTGATAATCCTGCCGTACCGCGCCTTCATCATCGCTCGGGTGACGGCCTGGGTGCACAGAAACGCGCCCTTCAGGTTGACATCGATCACCCGGTCCCAATCCTCTTCCTTGAGGCGCATCATAAGGTTGTCGCGTGTGATGCCTGCGTTGTTGACGAGCACGGCGGGGGTGCCGAGGTCTTCGAGTATCTGTTCAAACGTCGATTCGACGGCGGCGGAGTCGCTGACGTCGCATGCGTAGCCCCTATGGATTGTGGATTGTGGATTGTGGATTGCCGATAGCTCTTTCGATGTCTTTTCGGCACCTGCTTGGGTGGTTGCGAGGCAGGCCACGGCTGCTCCTTCGCGTCCGAAGGCGAGGGCGATCTCCCGCCCAATGCCGCGACTCGCCCCGGTGACGATGACGACCTTGTCCTTAAACCTCATTGCTGCGAGTTTAGCCCCAGGTTACGCCCGGATCGCGGATATCGTGGCCTCCAGGGAATCCAGATCGTTCACCCGTAGGGTCTTTGCGTCGCGATCGATGCGGCGGATGAGACCGCTGAGCACGTCGCCGACTCCGCACTCGATGAACGTGCCGATCCCCTCATTCCGCATGTTCTGGATCGTCTCCGTCCACCTCACGGGGCTGCGCAGCTGCCTCTCCAGCAACTCGGACCATTTGCCCTGCTGTACCACCGGCTGAGCCGTGACATTAGCGAAGACCCGCCCGCCGGCAGAAAAAGTCGCCGCATCCAGCGCCTGGCGCATCTCTAACGCGGACTCATCCATGAGCGGGCTATGAAACGCCCCGCTCACATTGAGCGGTAAGACGCGCTTCGCGCCGCTCGCCATCGTTTTCTCGCCGGCGGCTTGCACCGCCGAGATTTCGCCGCTGATCACGAGCTGGCCGGGGCAGTTGTCGTTGGCGATCACCACCACGCCATCCACCGACAGGCACACCTGATCGAGCTGATCTCGCTCCAGCCCGAGCACCGCCGCCATCGTTCCGGGCCGCTTTTCACCGGCGCGGGCCATGATCTCGCCGCGCTTTTGGACGAGCTTGGCCCCCTCCTCGGTCGAGACACACCCGGAGGCGGCAAGCGCCGCATACTCGCCCACGCTGTGCCCGGCGAAGGCATCGATGCCCAGCACTCCCTGCAGATGGCGGGCCAGCACGGCATACACCGCTACCCCGCATGTGTAAAGGGCAAGCTGCGCATTCTGGGTCTGGCGCAGCGTCTCCTCATCGGTGTCGAAGCAGAGCTTGGCGGCATCGATCCCGGTCGCGCGGGTCACCGTGTCGTACACCTCGCGGGCCTCCGAGCGAGTGTCATACAGCGCCTTGCCCATTCCGGGCTTTTGCGAACCTTGTCCGGGGAAGACGACGGCGATCATCGCTCGGAGGCTACCCTCCGCATCATGTCATTCCGAGCGAGGACTAGACCCAGAGGGCGAGTCGAGGAATCTGGCAGGAGTCCCTGCCTGTCTACACACATGCGCCCTCAGCATCAGATCCCTCGGCTTCGCTCGGGATGACAAGGGTCATTTCAAATCAAACAGCTCGTCGGTCGTCAAGTCCCCATCCTGATCGATGTCGCCAAGCTGCTTCGGGATGAAATCCGCGGCGTTGAAGCCGTAGCCAAACGGTCCCCTGCGCATCACCGGCTTGAACGACTTCGCGTGCCCATCGCACCACAGCACGTTGCCATAACCGTTGTGTCGGCCTTGGAACGTGGGGTTGTCGGCGGACGGGGGATCGAGGTAGGTGTTGCCTTCGAGCGTCGGCGTCGCGTACGCCCAGTTGTTGATGCGCGCCGAGGTCGCGAAGCAGACGGTGGCCGCCACCTCCGATACGGCGCTGTAGTTCACCGGCACCGCCGTCTCGTCATACGTCGGCGGATCGTACGTCGAGGGGCTGAGGTAGGCGTAGTTGTAGCCGTAACCCGTGAAGCCCAGCACAGTTCGCAGCTTGTTGTCGAACGACGGATCGGCCTGAATGCCCTGACTCTTCGTGTAGGGAAAGAGTAGGCCCTCCTCCGGCCGCAGCTTCGTCCCGTCAAAGCTGCCCCACCAATAGTAGGCCTTGATATCTCCCGGCGAATAGGTGCGCACGCGCATCATCACATCGTCGGCATCGGCGTTGTACATCTGCCACGCGAGGCCGATCTGCTTGAGATTGCTGAGGCTCTGCGTCTTCTTCGCCGCCTCTTTCGCTCGGGCGAAGACGGGGAAGAGGATGGCGGCGAGGATCGCGATGATCGCGATGACGACGAGTAGCTCGATGAGCGTGAAGGCTCGCCGGGTTGAAGAAAAATCCATATGTAACCTCTGCATTGCCCCGCGCGGCGGGACGGTCGAGGCCATCGTTTGGGAGGTTGGGGAGGAGCGAGGGAAGCCCTCGCTTCACCACCTATGCTCGTAGGCGACAGCGTTAGATAACGCCTGTGGAGCGGGCATTCGGGCTCGCTGGATTTTGGATTTTGGATTTTTGGATTGTGGCCATCCACAATCGACAATCCCCAATCCACAATCGGCCTACCGTTGCGGCACAGCGCCGGAATTTGACCGGCTTTCCCCGTTGTTCTAGTCCCGCCACGACAGCGAGACCACCACAGAGGGTGTTAGTGTAACACGCCCTGGATTTTGGATTTTGGATTTTGGATTTTGGATTGCTTGATTGCTTGATTGCTTGACTGGGGACTGGAGTTGGTCTGCTACCACGTTTACGCTTGTCATTCCGAGGGAGGACTCGACCCGGAGGGCGAGTCGAGGAATCTGCCCGCAGTCGCCGCCTGCTTACGGGCAAGGTCCCTCGGCTTCGCTCGGGATGACAGGACTCTCAATCCACAATCCACAAGCCACAGACCACAAGCCACATCCGCACAGCGCCATCATAGACGGGCGCGGGGATTGCCGCGTAGAGAAGTTGGAGATGGACGGCGATGGCACGATGAGCGTGAAGGAGGCGCTGGCGCAGCTTGAGAAACTGACGCCGGATGCGCCATTTCTCGCCCTCGGCCAGACGATCTTCTGGGACGAGCCGATGAAGGCCGGTATTGCCCTCGCGTCACGCCGGATCGGCTACGGACGCCGGTTCATCGCCGGAGTCCACGACACCGACTACTTCGCCAAGCTGCCATCCGGCAAGCGCCAGCCCGGCAAATTCAAGGCGCTGCCTCACAACGACACCGCGACCCAGGGCCTCTGGAGCGCGGCGGGCGAATTCTCCAGCCTCTTCGGCAGCGAGACCGTCATCACCCGCGACAGCCTGCTCAAGGCCGGATTGAAGATCGGCAAGATCGTGCAGAAGCGTCCCGACTTTCTCGACGAGGCGACGGAGGCCTGGGGATGGAAGGGCATCGTGTCGCTCGACGACAACCCGCCGATCACCGCCGAGCTGCCGCTCAAACAGGTCTTGCCCACGTTGCAGGAAACGCTTGATTGGGCGCTCGATTCGAGCGTCGCGTGCCTCGCCGGAGAGGGCAAGGAAACGGCGGAGCGCCTCGCCGACGAGATCCGAACGATGCTGTGCGACGCGGATGAGGAACTGCTCGAGGAAAAGCCCAAAACAACTCTCGCCGATCTGTACCGCCGCCTCGCGCCCGCGATGTACTCATTCGCCGCCAGCACAACCGTTTCCATTGAAACCACCGCGACGACGGAGCTTCTCCGCTTCAACGTCGAAACCGCCAGCCTGCCGCGCTTCGAACTCCTCAATCTCTTCGTCGCAGAGGCCACCCGCAAGCAAGCTGAGCAAGCCTACGATCAAGCCGTCCAGGGCTCCGGCCTGTACGAGCTGAAGCGATTCGGAACCGGGGCGGTGCCGTTCGACGTGATTCTTCCCGGCATCGGGCGCGGGACCTTGCGAATCACAAAACGAGCGGTGATCGTCATGACGCCCCAGCCGCAATTCATCACCCTGCGCAAGCCGCTGCAAAACGTTCAGGAACTGGCGGCGGCGCTCGAGCGCAAGTTCGGCCCGAACTGTGTTGCGGTCGGCAAGGCGGTGACCCTTATCGGGATGCTTGCCCGCGAGTTCGTGTTCGTCTTCCACGAAGGCGCGAGCGCCTATGTTCAGCTCAGCCGCAAGCTCCATCAGGCGCTCAAGCTGAAGCACATCAACCCGATTCTGCGCGTGCGGTACTCGGCCTGGGATGCCCTGCAAGTCTGCTGCTCGTGGCTCACGCTTCCCGAACCCTTCCAAGGCCCGTTTGGCGCGCGAGAGCTGTGTGCGCCGAGTCTTGCCGGGCGTTGGCGCGCGGTGGGCGAGGAGCAGAAGGCGCTGCTCGCGACACTTGGCGAACTGCGACGTCCGGTGGAGCTGCTGCAATTTCTCGAAGGCCACCTCGGCGGATCGTGGAAATCCCTTGCCGAAGAGTACAAGCAACTGCACGACGAGCTGGAGACGAGGGCCGCCGACCTGGAAGCCGCGCGCAAGCGGCGGCTGAAATTGTACGAAGTGCGGCGAAAGCTCAAAGTTGCGCGGCTCGATGCGGAACGCGCCTCGGGGGACCACTTCAAACAGTTCGTATTCGAGAAAGCCGCCGATGGCAATCGCGAGAAAGAGCGAGAGAAGCTGCAAGCCCGCGTCGAAGCGGTTAGGCACGAAGCTCAGGAGAATGAGCGAGCGATCCGCGGCCTGATGCACGAGCAGCGCGAGATTTCCTCCAGCGAAGAGATATTGAAGGCCCATGACCGGCGGCGCAGCATCGAAGTCGAATCGGAGCTCGCGCGCCTCCACCTCATCCGCAGCGCAATCATCAGTTCGCAAGGCTTGAAGAAGGCGGGCCAGAGGCCGAGCGCCTGGTGGCTGCGCCTCGTGTGCCCGGATGGGCTGTGGTTTCGGCAGACCGTCGATTCCGCCGAGTGCTATTTGGAGCCCCTCTTCTAGTGGAGCGGATTCCGTTTTGGAAGGTCGAGTCGGTCGGCAACGATTTCGTACTCATTCACCGTGGCGCGGTCCCTGCCGAACAGCTCACCGACTTCGCCCTGAAATCTTCCGCGCGCCGCTTCGGCGTCGGGAGCGATGGCCTGCTCGAGGTCGCCTCAGAGGACGGATTGCTTCACGTCCGTATGTTCAATCCGGATGGCACCGAGGATTTTTGCGGCAACGGCATTCGCTGCGCGGTCATGCACGCGATTCAGCAGGGCTGGGCGGATGAGCGGCTCACGGTCCGCCACCTTGGCCATACGATCGACGCGGTGCGCCTCGGTGAAGTCGGCCGCTCGATTCGGATCGCGTTCACGCTAGACGCCGCGAGCTATCGCCCGGAAGATGTCCCCCTGGACCAAGGCGAAGAACTATTTGATCAACCGTTCGACTGCGCCGGACGATCGTATCGCGCCAGTTCCCTGAGCACCGGCACCGCGCACACGATCTTTCACGTCGACGAACTTCCCGGCGATGCCGAGTTTCTCGAAGTCAGCCCTCTTGTCGAACATCATCCGCTCTTCCCCGAGCGGACCAGCCTCATGTGGACGAAGGAGGAGTCGCCGAACCGGATACGCCTGCGCATCTGGGAACGCGGGGCGGGCGAGACGTTCGGCTGCGGCACGGGCAGCACGGCAGCCGCCATCGATTACCTGCGGCGCAAGGGCGCTGGCGGCCAGGTCACGGTGGTCAATCCAGGCGGCGAACTGATCGTCGAGACCACGAGCTGGCAAGACCGGCCGACGATCACCGGCAGCGCCGAAGAAAGCTACACCGGCGAATTCTTCTACACGCCTACGTAGCCGCCGGTCTTTTGCCGGCGTGTTCCGTCCCGATACAACACGCCTGGTCCTAGTTGAGCGTGACGCAGACCCCCGAACGAGCGTCCGAAGAATGCGCGTCTGCTTCTACGTAGACAAGATTTGTCCTGCACCGCTAAAATGCCGGATAGGTGACCTGTGCAGGTCGCGCTGGAGATTGTGCCCAATATGCCCAAGTTTCGAGTTATCGCAGCCGGACTAGCCGTTCTCACGGTGTCCGCAGCCATCGCCGATTTCGATGGCCCCGCCCCGCTGTCTTGGCGATGGATCCAACCCACCAAGGCGGGAGTGCGCGGTGTGCCGCTCGTCGATGGCGACACGATCTACATCGCCGTTGGCCAGCGCGTCTTCGCTCTAGATCGGGCGACGGGCAATCAGAAGTGGCGCTATCCGCTCCTCGATCCCATCGACGGGGTGGTTCTCGGTACGCCTGCCTTTGTCGACGGCACGTTGGTCGTAACCGCCGACAACAAGCATGTCTACGGCGTCGACGCCGCTACCGGCCAGGAGAAGTGGCAGTACACCGCGACGGATAACATTATCGGTCCAGCCGTGATTGCGGGCAAGTATGCCGTCATCGCCCAGCGCGACAATTCCTTGATGGCGCTCGATCCAGCCACCGGGACGCCCGAATGGAAGTCGCCAGTGAAGATGCTGTACGGCATCAATGGCCAGATTTATGGCTCCGGCGACAACGTGCTGGTCATGGACACCAACAACCAGATGGTGAGCATCAGCGCGGTTACGCAGAAGCCCGCTTGGACCGCCAAGTTCGCCACCCTCGACCCGGCTTCCCAGCCTGTGATCCTGGGCGATCTCATTATCGTGAACAGCGGCCAGTATCTGGCTGCCGTGCGCAAGAGCAATGGGCGAGCGGCGTGGCAGATCCCCCTTGGGGTTCCCGTGCGAGTCGGCCCCGCCGCCTCGGGCGACGGCATTCTTGTCGTGGACGAAAATGGAATGGCGAGCTACTACTCGTTGAACGGCAAGCGGATCAATAGCAAGCCTTTCGACCTCGGGGGATTCCCCCTCGCGACGGCGGCGATTGCGGGCAAGAACTTCATCGTGCCCACGACGAATGGTGCGATCAACCTCGTAGACCCGATCGCCGGCAAGGTGATTTGGAGCTACCTGATCCGGCCAATCGGAATCCAGTACAACGTGGCTCCTCAGCCGAATCAACAGGGGTTTGGCCGTGGTGGCGGGCAACAGCAGCAAAACAGCGACCCCGATCAAATGTTCACGATCCAAGCGGCGGGCACACCGGTAGTCGCCGGCGATACGCTGCTCGTTCTCGCGAAAGACGGCAGCTTGCTGGCCTTTGATAAAAACACCGGAATCGACCTCACGCCTCCGGCGGTAAGAATGAGCTGGCCCCAGGCCGGCGATCAAGTGAACGGCGAGTCTCTTGAAGTGCTCTTCAAGATCGAAGACGAGGCGTCTGGAATCAACGAAAAAACGATTGCGGTGTCGGTCGACGGCAATCCGATTGACGTCAAGTTTGGCCGCGACGGCATCGCGCTGATGCGGTTCAACAGCGCTTCCAAGAACCCGCCGCTGACCAATGGCCGCAAGGTCTTCGAAGTGATGGTCTCGGACTGGATGGGCAACGCCGCGAAGGAGCACTTCGTGCTCACCATCGACAACTCGCTTCGGCCGGTCGTGCGCGCTCCGAGCAAAAACCAGAACAATCCCGGCGGCAAAGGCGGCGGCGGCGGCGTGGGACCTGGCGGCTAGCCTTGAGCGAAATCGACATCTTCGGCTGGCAGGCCCTGCTGGCGGCCGAATTGGGACCGGTAAAGAGCCAAGCTCTCCTGAAGGAGCTTGGCTCCTCCATTTCCAACTCCCTGGCTAAGCACCCTTCGCTCACACCGCATGAGCGCGCTCGCGCCGGCGATTTGAATTTGGAGAAGGTGCGGCAAGCCGCCGAGGCGGGGGTTCACGTCGTGACCCGACGCGATTTCCCGCCCTCGATGCAGGCAGTGGACTATCCCCCGGCACTTTTCGCCTGGGGAGACTTCGCCGCCGCCCACAAGCCCTGTATCGGCATCGTGGGCACCAGGGCCGCCACCACGTACGGCAAGGCGGTGGCGATGAAATTCGCCGAGGCGTTCACCCGCGCGGGAGCGACCGTCGTCAGCGGTGGCGCGCTCGGCATTGATGCCGCCGCGCATAAAGCTGCCTTAGCCGCCGGCGGGCAAACGATTGCCGTCTTGGCGGGCGGGATCGAGCAGGTCTATCCCGCCGTTCACGCCGGGTTGTTTCAGCAGATTCGGGCGAGCGGCTGCCTCGTCAGCCAGCACGCGATCGGCTGCCGGCCAAGCGGGTTTCGATTCCTAAGCCGCAATCACCTCATCGCCGGGCTCAGCATGGCTGTACTCGTGGTTGAGGCTCCCGAGCGCTCGGGAGCGATCAGCACCGTCCACGCCGCCAACGATCAGGGTAAGCAGGTGTTCGTGGCGCCGGCGAACATCGATAACGCGAACTTCAAGGGCTCCCATGCCCTGATCCGGGACGGGGCAGCTCTGGTCGATCACCCGGATCAGGTTCTCGCCGCGTTGGGTCTGGAAATTGGCACCGCGCCCTCGCCGCCGGCTGCGTTGAGCCCTGGGGGCAAGAAGATCATCGATGCCATCATGTCGACCGCGCTTGCGCCCGAGTTCATCGTCGAGCAGACCGGGCTCGATACCTCGGAGGTGATGGCTGAGCTGACCATGCTCGAGATCGATGGCCTGGTCATCCGCGATGGCGGGAAATACGCGGTGCGCCCGTGACCGGCGTTTACGATCTGCTCGGACCGCAGGGCTTCGGCACCTATGAAGTCGATCTGGCGCTCGGCACATTCGAGCGAGTCAGCCGCCCTCCCAAAGGTGTGCTTGTCCCTGGTTTCGTTGACATTCATATTCATGGCGCTTTCGGGATCGACTTCATGTCGGCATCGCGCGAGGACATGCTCGCTCTGTGCCGGAAGCTCGAAACCGTGGGTTACGAGGCCTTTCTGCCCACCACGGTTACCGCCTCTGCGGACGATGTCTTGAAGGCGCTCAAATCGCTGCCCGACGATCCGATGATCGCCGGCTTCCACCTCGAAGGCCCGTTCATCAGCCCGGAGTTCCCCGGGGCGCAGCCGCCGCCTTTCATCGCCGAATCGCCGGTTGGCGCATCCGAGTGGGACAAGGTGCTGGACGACTTCAGGTTACGCGTCGTAACCCTCGCTCCCGAGCTGCCGCACGCGCTCGAACTGGCGGCGCGGCTGATGGGCCGCGGCGTGATCGTGAGCATGGGACACACCAACGCCACCTTTGAGGAGGCGAGGCGCGGGTTTGAATTCGGGGCCGGGCACGCGACCCACACGTTCAACGCGATGCGCGGGTTTCATCACCGCGAGGCAGGGATGGCCGGATATGCCCTGTCGAACGATGCGCTCACGTGCGAGCTGATTTACGATCGACTGCACGTCTCGAAAGAGGCCGCCGCGCTTCTCATCAAATGCAAGCCGATCGAGAAGCTCATCGCGGTCAGCGACTCGACGCTAGCAACCGGCATCCCGGCGGGACAGAAGGTGACGATGTGGGGGCTGGACTGCATTGTTGGCAAGCAGCAGGTGCGCGTTGCCTCAAACGGCGCGCTCGCAGGAAGCGCGATTACTCTGCTCGACGCCTTTCGCAACCTCTTCGAAGACTTCGGACCCGAAGTTGCGATCCATGTCTGCTGCCTCAATCCCCGAGCCGCGCTGCGGATGGGGGAGCCGCGGGTCTGGCTCGAATTCGATCGCGAACTGAAGCTCGTGCGCCGTCACGATCAAGCCTAATTCTCGTCCGAGGGCGTAAACTTCACTCATGTCTCTTGCCCAGATCATCGAGCAAATGCCGAAGGTGGAGCTGCACGTCCACCTCGAAGGCGCTATCCGACCTGAAACGCTGCTCAAGCTCGCCAGGCGCAACGACATGCCGCTACCCGCCGATACCGTTGAGGGGCTGCGCGATTGGTACACCTTCCGCGATTTCAACCATTTCGTCGAGATCTACATTGCGGCTTCGAAGTGCATCAAAACGCCCGACGATGTGGAGATGATCGCCCGCGAGTTCGCCGACGGCCAGAAGGCGCAGAATATCGTTTACACCGAAGCTCACTACACGGCAGAGACGATCCAGCGTTACTGCGGCATCCCTTGGGCCGACCAACTTGCCGCTTTGAAAAGGGCGCGGGCGTATGCGAAGGAAATCGGAATCCAGCTCGACTTTATTCTCGACGTCGTCCGCGAGGTGCCGGTCGAGACGGGAGAGCAGATCGTCGACTGGGTGATTGGGGCGTATGGAGAAGGCATCTGCGGTCTGGGGATGTCGGGCCGCGAGTTCGAGATTCCGTCGACCAAGCATCGGGCTGCGTTTCAACGAGCGAAGCGCGAAGGAATCAAGATCAGCACCCACGCGGGCGAAACTTCCGGACCGCAGACGATCTGGGACTGCCTGGTCGAACTGGGGGCGGACCGGATCGGGCACGGGGTCCGGTGCTTGGAAGATGACGCGCTTGTCGACGAGTTAAAGTCCAGGCAGACGCCGATCGAGGTCTGCCCGAGCAGTAACGTCTGCCTCTGCGTCGCGCGGTCCATTTCCGACCACCCAATTCAGGCGATGCTCACGCGGGGGCTGAACGTAAGTGTCAACTCCGACGATCCGCCAATGTTCAACACAACGCTCACCGAAGAGCTCCAGAAATGCGCGGAGGCCTTCGCCTGGAGCGAGGCGCAAGTGGTGGAGTTGCAGCTGCGAGCCCTCGACGCCGCCTTTTGTGGCGAGGAACGGAAGGCGGAGTTGCGAGAGACAATCTCGGGAAAAGTACGTGCGCAGCACGTGTAGCCGTCGCGGCATGCGACGCCAATGACCAACGCCCATGAACGACTTGATCGAACGAATCCTCAACTGCAAGCGGTTCGCCGTCACCGGCGCGTCCCGCGATCCGATGAAATTCGGCCACCGCATTTACTTCTTCCTCAAGGAGGCCGGCTACGAGGTCTACGCCGTCAACCCAAACGCCGACTGCCTCATCGACGGCATCTGCTATCCCGACCTCGCCAGCCTGCCCGTCAAGCCCGACTGCGTCGTAACCGTAACCCAGCCATCGGTCACCGCTGCGACCGTGAAGGAGGCGATCAGCCTCGGCATCCCCTACCTATGGATGCAGCCCGGCTCAGAGTCCAGGGATGGGGTCCAGGCCGCCGAGGACGCGGGCATCGAAGTCGTGCAGGACGGCTCCTGCATCATGGTCGAGCACCGCCGAATCGCTCCTTAAACGTTCGCGATGCGGGTCGCCTGCTCGCTCCAATCGCCGTACTTTCCCGCCCGCAGAGCCCGCACGCGCACCCAGATCTGCGTGCCCGGCTGGAGACCCACGATGAGCAGCTCCGAGCGGGTCGACGCCGCCGCGCCGAGGAGCTGTTGCATCGCCTCCAAGCCGAACCACTGCACTTCGTAGGTCGCCCGGCGCACCGCTTTCCAGTCCGCCTGAATGGTGCCCGCCGCGAGCCCGTCGACAAGGCGCAGCTTCGTCACTTGTACTACCGGGCCCAGCGAATTCGGGTTGCGGTCGATCGGGCGGAGCATCGCGCAACTGCGCCGCCAATTCGTGCCGCCCTTGCTTCAGTCGTCGCATAATCGTCGCTTTAAGTTCAGATCATTCGGTTGCTTTTGTCAAGATGTGCTGTGCGTACTATTAAATGCCATGCGTGTTCTTTTGTATACCGCGACGATCTATAGTCAATCAGTCTGCTTTATCTGCACAGGTGCCCGCTATTATGAATAATCATCGCGTTTTGTATAACACGCTCAGCATTTCCGTAGATATGCGCAGTGTTTCTGACGAAAAAAGTCACTATATTTGTCATCCTGGAACTGCGGGAGGCACGAGCGCGAGTGAAAGGGATCTGACACTGGGGTCTTATGTTTGTTGGCGAGTCGCGACTACGGGCAGATCCTTTCAGTTCGCCAGCTCACTTCCAGGATGACAATTGTGGGTTTGGTTTGGAGTTGTCATCCCGAGCGAAGTCGAGGGATCGAGATCGACGCTGATCGTTAGTCTGGCTCTAGCTCGATCTTTCGGCAAGCTCAGGATGCCAACTGTGGGCCGGCTGTTGCCTTATCATGCCGAGCGAAGTCTCAAGCCCCTCCCGTCAAGGGAGGGGATGTCTAGAGGCTTGGCCGCTTAAGAGTTTCTTCCGCAGTGCGACCAGCGCGACCTGCGTCGCCCGGCGACGGATATCCTCCCGTTGGCCGCGGAACTGGTGCTCGTCGACTTCGCATCCGGCCTCATCTGCGACCCCGACATACACAAGCCCAACCGGCTTCCTACCCACATCGCTCGACGGCCCCGCGTTGCCGGTTACGCTCACCCCGTACGTCGTCCCGAGCTTCTCGCGGATGCTGCGGGCCATCTCGCTCGCCGTCTCCTTCGAGACCGGACCGAACTGCCGCAGAGTCTCCTCGCGCACCTTCAGCAGCACGCCCTTAGCATCGACTTGATAGGTAATCGCACCGCCGACGAACGCCGCGGACGCCCCTTCGACGCTGGTCAGACGCTCGCCCAGGCCCCCGCCGGTCATGCTTTCCGCGACGGAGACCGTCGCCGACTGCCGTCGCAGCAGATCGATCACCGCCTCTTCCAAGGTCGTCTCGTCGATGCCAAATACCGCCTCGCCGAGCCGCTCCTTGATCTGCCGGTGAACCGGCTCGATGAGCAAGTCCGCCGCCTCGATCGAAGGAGCCCGCGCGGTGAGACGCAGATGGACCTCGGAGGGGTGCGCATAGGGAGCGATCGTCGGGTTCTCGCTATCCATCAGATCGCGAATCACCTGCTCCACATGGCTCTCCCCCATGCCGCAGATCCGCAAGATGCGCGAGTGGATCACCTGCCCGCCCTGCAGGCGGCTGAGGAACTCGCGGACGGGCCCCGCGGCCATCGGATTGAACTCGCCCTTCGGACCCGGCAGCGCCACCACAACCTTGCCGCCTTTTTCACAGATCAGCCCCGGCGCCGTGCCGTTCGGATTATCGACAAAACGAGCCGAGGCCGGTTTATCCGCTTGGCGGAGAAGCGAATCGCTCCAAACCAGTTTGCGGAGCGCGAAGAATTTGCGCAGCTTCTCCTCCATCTTCGAGTCGGGCGTTAGCTCGTCTCCCAAGGTAGCCGCAATCGCGTCGCGGGTGATGTCGTCCGCCGTCGGCCCCAAGCCTCCGATGGTCACCACGATATCGGCCCG
Organism: Fimbriimonadales bacterium; assembly: GCA_038202925.1. Classification (GTDB taxonomy): domain Bacteria; phylum Armatimonadota; class Fimbriimonadia; order Fimbriimonadales; family Fimbriimonadaceae; genus JAEVZK01. Next base: position 15,959 of record JBBREM010000007.1, read on the forward strand.
CGCGAGAGCCTCCCGCAACGACTCGACCAGCCGCTCCATGTTGTCGCCAACTGTCTGCCGCCGCGTGCAGGAGATGCCGCAATCGGCGAGAATCCGCGCCATCGTGGGCGCGTGGGTGTCCACGATCTGCCCGAGCAGCAGCTCCGTGCCCACCGAGACGACTTCCGCGGTCATGAATTCATTTTGACGAGTCGAACAAACGATCCGTCCGATCAGCCTGTAGCATTAGGCATGAGCGGCAAAACCGTTGCGGATCAACTAGTCTCCAATCTCGCCGACGCGGGGGTGCGGCGCATTTACGGCGTCGTCGGAGACAGTCTTAATCCCATCGTCGACTCGGTACGCCGCCATCCGTTGGTGGATTGGGTGCAAGTGCGCAACGAGGAGGTGGGAGCGTTCGCCGCCGGCGCGGAGGCGCAGCTGACCGGCAAGCTCGCCTGCTGCGCGGGAAGCTGCGGCCCCGGCCATCTACATCTCGTAAACGGCCTTTACGATTGCCACCGCAGCGGCGCGCCGGTGATCGGCATCGCCGCCCACATCCCGAGCAGCGAAATCGGCACCTACTACTTCCAGGAGACCAAGCCCGACCAGATCTTCCGCGAGTGCAGCCATTATTGCGAGCTGATATCAAGCGCCAAACAGATGCCGAGGGTCGCGCACATCGCCATCCAGGAGGCTTACAACAAGGGGGGCGTCAGCGTGCTCGCCATCTCCGGCGACGTCGCGGCGTTGTCTGAGGAGAACGAAGGCGTCGAACAGCGCGGCGTGCATACACGGCCGGCGATCCGCCCTTGCGACGAAGACTTGGACAAGCTGGCCGAACTTCTTAACGGCAAGGGGCGCGTCACGCTGTTCTGCGGGATCGGCTGCGCGGAGGCCCAAGCAGAAGTCCTGCATCTCGCCGAAAAGCTCAAGGCGGCGGTCGGCCACGCGCTGCGCGGCAAGATGTTCATCCAGCCCGACAATCCCTATGACGTGGGGATGAGCGGGATGCTTGGCTACGGGGCGTGCTACGCCGCGATGCACGATTGCGACGTTCTCGTCCTCCTCGGCACCGACTTCCCGTATGACGAGTTCTTGCCCTCGAAGCCGAAGATCGTGCAGATCGATCTGCGCCCCGAGCGCCTCGGGAGGCGATGCCGAGTCGACCTCGGCCTTTGCGGAGATATCGGCCACACCCTTCGAGCCTTGCTGCCGAAGCTGGACACGAAGAAGGATTCCTCCCACCTCGACAAGCATCTTGAACTGCACCGACGGCTGGTGGATAAAGTGCGCGAGTATGCCGATCACGTCGGCATGGGCCAACCCATGCACCCCGAATTCGTCGCCGCGACCGTCAGCCGCCTCGCCGCGGATGATGCCATTTTTACCGTCGACACCGGCATGTCGGCGGTGTGGGCTTCGCGCTACCTTGACGCCAAGCAGAACCGAAGGCTACTCGGCTCCTTCGTGCATGGATCGATGGCGAATGCGATGCCTCAGGCAATCGGCGCCCAATTCGCCTTTCCCGACCGGCAAGTCGTCGCACTGTGCGGGGACGGCGGACTAACCATGCTGCTCGGCGATCTACTGACGCTCCGCCAGTACAAGCTCCCCATCAAGCTCGTGGTCTTCAACAACAGCTCGCTGGGAATGGTGAAGCTCGAGCAAGAGGTCGCGGGATTGGTAGATCATGGCGTCGCGCTGGACAATCCAGACTTCGCGGCGCTCGCGAATGCGATAGGGATCGAGGGAATTCGCGTCGAAGACCCCTCACTGCTCGACACCGCGCTTGCCCAGTCGTTCGCTCACAAAGGGCCGGCCTTGATCGATGTCGTGACCGATCCGAACGCGCTCTCCTTGCCGCCGAAGACGGAGTTCAAGCAGGCCAAGGGCTTCGCTCTGGCGATGGGCAAGCTGGTGCTAAGCGGCCATGGCGACGAGGTGCTGGATACGATCAAGGCAAATATTCGGCACTTCTGATCAAGTAGCACGGCCATCTTGGCTGTGACCTGGAGAACAACCTCGCGCCACGAGGGCGTGGCGGGGTAGCCCGGCGAATCGGATACTATATCCCCTCTTCCGAGATCAGCCACACCAGCAGCGCCATGCTGCATGCGCCGAGCTCCAGCTCACGCGGGTTCACCTTGTCGATCGTGTCCTTGTCCGAGTGGTGGTAGTCGAAATACCGCTGGCTCTCCGGTTCGAGGCCGAACAGCACCGCGCCGAGATTGCCAAGCGGACCGACATCGGCCCCGCCTCCGCCACCGGCACGGAACCGGTCGGCCTCGAAATAAGAAAGCCCCGGCAGCCACCTGTCGAGTCTCTTCGCCCTACGGGCATTGAGCGAACAGCTGAACTCGCGGGGCGCGAAGCCACCGGAGTCCGATTCGAGCCCAGCGTAGGCCTTCTCCGGGGCCGTCTTCGCCCATGCCGCGTAGGCTTCAGCGCCGGTGCCCGAGATCTCTTCGTTCATGAACAGCACGACGCGAATCGTGCGCTTCGGCCGCCAGCCAAGCTCCTTCAGGAGTCGCAGCGCCTCGAGCGACTGGGCCACCCCCGCTCCATCGTCATGCGCGCCCTGCCCCTTGTCCCACGAGTCGAGATGCCCGCCCATGACGATCACCTCGTGCGGCTTCTCGGTCCCGGTCAACTCCCCGACGACGCTCGCGGAAGGTTCGTCGGGCAAGGTTTTGCAGCTTAGCGTGAGATGCACCTTGACCGGCCCACGTTGCAGCGCGAGGTGTAGCTTGTCCGCGGCCATGTAGCTCAAGGCGGCGGCAGGAATCGGCGCGCCATCGAAGCGGGTGGTGCCGGTGTGGGGCACGTCGTCCTTATCCGGCGTCATCGAGCGCACCAGGCACGCGATCGCACCAAGCTTGGCAACGGTCCCGGGCCCAGCGAACCGCTGATCAGCGCCCGTCCCGTATTGGGCGAACGTGCTGACAAGCCTGAAATCGAACGGCCGACTGAAGAAGATGATCTTGCCTCGCGCCCTCTCGCCGAGCGCCTGCGCTTCCTTGATCGAGGTCACCTCGATCACCTCGCCGGTTACGCCTTCGGCGGAGGTGCCCGCGCTTGTCCCGAGGGCGCAGCAAGTCAACGATGCGCCGTCAATGATCTCGCACTGCTCCACCGGCCCGCGCACCCAGTGCGGCACCATGCACGGCACCAGATGCACGTACTGGAAGCCGAGCCGCTGCATCGTCGCCTGCCCCCACTGCACCGCCTTCGCCGCGTTCTCCGAGCCGGCGATGCGGTTACCCACGCTCGTGCACAGCTCGATCAGCATCGAATACGCGCCAAGCTCCACAAGCCCCTTGTCGCCAATCTGCTTGGCGGCCGCTTGATACTTGTTGGGGCCAGCCAGGGCGACGGCGAGTGCGACTGCGTTAAAGACCATCATTGTCGTGATTCTCCGGCACCGGCTTGGTCGGCCTGCCTTTTATGCGTGGATCGGGAAGCAGGCTGAGGGGCGATTCGGAAACGCCAAGCCCACGCGCCTGGACGCGCACGACGTACTCGCCGGGGGACGCCAGCGGCCCGCGCGGCTGTACGGCCGTGTCGTGCCAAATCGAATCCATACCCAAGTCGCCGCGGCGTGAGTTTGCGCCGATGCTTGCCACATGCAAGTCCCACACAAACCGGTGCGAGCCTTTCTTCGTCGCGACGAACTGTGGCGGCCGCGCCCAACCCGGCATCACCGTGATCTGCTTCGGATCGGGCATCTTTTGTACATCCTTGCTTGAAAAGGTGCGAACGGCATTGCCTTTGGTGTCAAAGACCGTGATCGTAACCTCCTCGGCATCGTTCGACAGGAAGTAGTCGAGACAAACTCCGTCCGGCGGATTCTGCCCGCCTGGCTCCTCCGGCGGAAGCGGAGTATCGGTATTGTTGTTCCAAATCGCGACCACCGTGGGCGAAGGCGGATTCAGCCAGACGGGGGCTCTACGAACGATATCGTTGGTTTGCCATCGCAGCGCGGTCATCGAATCGAGAATCCAGAACCCGCGACCGTGGGTTCCCACGACGATATCGTCGCCGTGCAGAACCAGATCGCGGATCGACGTCGCGGGCATGTTGAGCCGCAAGGGGTTCCAGTGATCGCCGTCGTCCGCTGAGAAGTATACCGCTCGTTCGGTGCCGCAGAAAAGCAGCCCCATGCGTTGCGGGTCTTCTCGCACCGTGTTCACCGGGTCGTCGGGCAACCCATTGACGATCTCGGTCCAAGTTTTCCCGTCGTCGTGGGTGCGATAGATATGCGGCTTCATGTCGTCGAGCTTGATCCGGTTCACCGCCGCGTAGGCGGTGTGATCGTTGAAACGCCCCGACTCGATCATCGAAACCTTGCTCCATGGCGTGAACAGGGGCGGCGTGACGTTCTGCCAATGGCCGCCTCCATCGGCGGTGCGATGCACAAGCCCGTCGTCGGTACCTACCCAAATCGTGCGCACATCTCGCGTGCCGGGAGCGATCGTGTAGATCACGCCTCGCCGCGTATCAGGCGCTGCAAAGACACTGCCCGCCGGAGGCGGCGCCGTCTCGCGGCTTAGATCGGGCGAGATCGTCTCCCACGTCTTCGCCCCATCCATCGTGCGAAAAAGCATGTTCCCCGCGAAGAAGAGCACGTGTGGGTCGATGGGCGAATAGATCAGCGGCGCGGTGCGTAGGTAGCGAGCCGCCGCGGGCGGCCGCACATTCTCCACCTGGCCCGTGGACTTGTGATACCGCGTCAGCTTCCCGCCATAGACGGTATCGGGGTTCAGCGGATCGGGCGCGACGTAGCCGTACTCCTCCGCGCCGACCGGATGCCATTCGCGAAACGTGATCTGCCCGTCCGGACCACGGCTCGAAACCATCGCCGACCCACTTTCCTGCTGCCCGCCATAAACGTTATAGGGCCACAGGTTATCGGTGCTGACGTGATAGAACTGCGCCGTCGGCTGGTTGTACCAACTGCTCCAGGTCTCGGCACCGTTGACGGTGACCGCCGCGCCTTGGTCGCCGGCGAGGAGCATGATGTCGCTGTTGCCGGGGTTGATCCACAAGGTGTGATAGTCGTCGCCGCCGGGCGAGCCCTTGATGCAGGTGTAGGTCTTGCCCGCATCGGTGCTTCGGTAGAGGGAAGTATTGGCGGAGTAGACGATGTCGGCGTTATTCGGATCGATGCGGATTTCGGCAAAGTCGTCGCCCCGGCCCCAAAGCCGCCTATCCGTGTTGACGAGCGTCCAACTCGCTCCAGCGTCGTCCGAGCGATAGATACCGCCGTTTTCCTTCGCGTCAACGTTTGCCATCAGCCGCTTGGGATTCGAGCGCGAGACATCGAAGCCGATGCGCCCCACCTGTTTAGGCAATCCTTTCGTCAGCGGCTTCCAGGTGCCGCCTCCGTCCATCGATTTGAAGAGCCCATTTCCCGGCCCCGACCAGTAGCCGTTCTCCCACGGCCCCATCCGCGCCGCCCACAGGTCCGCGTAAATCGTGTTCGAGTCTTTGGGATCGAACGCCAGCGCCACCGCGCCCGTGTCGGAGTCCTTGTATAGCGACTTCGTGAAGCTCTTGCCGCCATCGAGCGAGCGGTAAACGCCGCGCTCCGCGTTCGGGCCAAACGGGTGCCCGATTACCGCCACGAAGAGCCGATTCGGATTCTTCGGATCGACGATGATTGTGTTGATCTGTTGCCCGTCGCGCAGGCCGAGGTGGGTCCAAGTCTTGCCGCCGTCCGCTGACTTGTACATCCCGTCGCCCACCGCCAGATCCGGCCGCTGCAGCCCTTCGCCGGTGCCGACGTAGATGATGTTCGGATTGCTCGGCGCGACCGCCAGGTTGCCGATCGATCCGGTTGGCTGATCGTCGAAAATCGGATTCCACGTTCGTCCGTAGTCGGTCGTCTTCCAAACCCCGCCATTATTGACGCCGATGTAGAACACGTTCGGCTTGCCGGGAACGCCGGTGGCCCCTACCGTGCGCCCGCCACGGTACGGGCCGATGCACCGCCAACGCAGGCAGTCGTATCGATCGAGGGGAACCGTCTGAGCGGAAGCAAGTCCGGCAAGAAGCAACGCAGGAAAAAAGTGGCGTGCGGCCATGGCGCATTTTAGCGCCATTGTAAGTGCCTAGCATTTTTCGGGCCGCCGCAAGAATTCTTGCTAGCCCCGCACCTTTACCAGTCAGCCCAGCCCCCCGATGCCGGAATAGCAGACACGGGGATCGTGGTGGTCCTTGCTTCGGACGATTTTGGGCTGATCGATGAAATTACGGCAACGCACATTGCTTACGCTGGCCGCGACTGTAGCTGCGCTCATGGGAGCCTGCTATTTCGTCGTTTCGCCTCTGGTGTTGCGCGGGTTCACCGACCTCGAGCAGCGCGAAGCCATCCGCAACACCGAGCGAGTCTACGACGAGCTCAACCATCAAGCCAACGAGATTCATCAGAATGCCTCCGACTGGTCCAACTGGGATGATGCTTACCGCTTCATCAATGATCGAAACGGCAACTTCATCTCATCGAACCTGAGCACGGTGTGGCTAAACCTCGACGTGATGGCATTCCTCGACACCCAGGGCAACATCGTCCAGACGTGCTTTCCGCAAAAGAGCAAGCGGAAGAAGAACGTAGCCGAAGATTTGCGCCACGCCCTAGGTTTTGACCGGTCTACCGGGCTCAAGACGAAGGAGCTCTCCGGCATTATCTGCCTCAAGGACGGCACGCCGATGATGGTATCGGTACGGCCGATCGTTCATACCTCCGGCACCGGCCCATCCAGGGGCTGGACGGTGTTTGCCCTTGAATTGGACAATGCGCAGGCCCGCAAGCTGTCGTCACGGCTGCACGTCGAGGCAAGCCTCTTCGATGGCGCAACGGCGGGCGAAGCGGGCCACTATCTTAAGCGAAACAAGGGCGTGTTCACCAAGCCCCAATCAGAATCCGTCATCTCCGGCTATTACGTGCTCCGGGACGTTTTCGGCCAGCCGGCGAAGATTCTGCGAGTGAGCGACCAGCGCTCGATGTACGCGCAGGGCAAACGCGTCGGGCTGTTCCTCCAGCAGATGCTGCTGGCCGCCGGAACCGTGCTCTCCATCGTCATCTTGCTCGTTCTCGAGTTCGGAACGCTCTCCCGCGTCTCGAACCTGACGAGCCAGGTCGAGCAGCTCAGCCTCGACTCCGAGCTGCAGAAGAAGATTGCGCTCAGCGGCAAGGACGAGCTGTCCTATCTCGCCAAGCGGATCGATGAGATGGTCAGCTGCATCCGCTTGACCGAGACGAAGCTCCGCTCGAACAACGCCGAGCTGAATGACAGTGTCTCTCGGCTCGCCGCGGCCAATCACGTCATGGCCAACGCCGTGGAGGGCATCGCCGAGTTCGACAGCGAGGGCCGCATCATCGCCTTCAACTCGTCGTTCACGGGTGCCCACGGCTATGAGGGCAACACGCTCATGGGCAAACACTGGGAGACGGTGGTCGATCCGAGGGATCACGACATCGTCCGCGATGCGATGCAGAAGATGATCGAGAACCGCAAGGCGAGCTTCGAGATCCGCGGCCTTCGAATCGATGGGACCAGCTTCCACGAGGAAATCGTGATGGTTGCCGCGCTTGATGCGAACCAGAATCGGTTCCGCAGCTACTGGTTCGTCAAGGACATCTCCGAGCGCAAGCGCCTGGAGGCCCAGATCGAGTATCAGGCCTACCACGATCCGCTCACCGGGCTGCCCAATCGAACGCTCTTCATCAACCGCCTCCGCGTCGTCCATCGCAAGGCGAGGGACACCCATGCCGGTATCGCGCTACTGTTCATCGACCTCGACGACTTCAAGAACGTGAACGACACCTACGGCCACGAGATCGGCGACCAGCTTCTGTCGGGCATCGCCAAGCGAATCGAAAAGAGCATCCGGCCACAGGACATGGCGGCTCGGCTCGGCGGCGACGAATTCACGGTCCTGCTCGACGGCATCGAGAGCGCGGAGGCGGCAGCGCTGATCTCCAAGCGCATCCTCCAGTCGCTCGAGACGTCGATCACCACGACCGGCGGAGAAATCCGAGCGGGCGCAAGCATAGGCATCACCTACTCGGGCGATGCGAGCAAGTCGGCCGAGGCGCTGCTGAACGAGTCCGACCTCGCGATGTACGAGGCGAAGCGCACCAAGCGGGCGGGCCGCACGAACCGGGAAAATCCGGCAGCGTAGCCCTTCTTAAGGGCCGCGTCTTGTATAATCTTAAAAACCCCCACGAGGTTTTTCAAAAGGTGCATTTGCGCCCGAATGAGAGTCTAGTGCTGTAGGGTTTTCATTAGCGCGGGCCGTTGCGCTCTTGGCGTGGGGATATGACGAAGTACATCTTTGTGACCGGCGGAGTAGTTTCCTCGATTGGAAAAGGCATCACCACCGCTTCCCTCGGCCGTCTCCTGCGCAACCGCGGCTTCACCGTCGCTCCGATGAAGCTCGACCCGTACATTAACGTCGATGCCGGCACGATGAACCCTTACCAACACGGCGAGGTCTTTGTCACCGAAGATGGCGCGGAGACCGATCTCGACCTCGGCCACTACGAGCGGTTTATGGACGTCAACTGCTCGTTCGGCAGCTCGATCACGACGGGAAAAATCTACTCCCAAGTCATCGCCGCCGAGCGGCGCGGCGACTACCTCGGCGCGACCGTCCAAGTCATTCCCCACGTCACGAACGCGATCAAGGATTCAATCGCCAGACTGGCGAGGGAGCAGGAAGCGGACGTCGTCATCGCCGAAATCGGCGGCACGGTGGGCGACATCGAGTCGCTGCCCTTTCTCGAGGCCATCCGCCAGATGCGCACTGACCTGGGCGTCGAGAACACGATGTACGTCCACGTCACGCTCATCCCGCAGGTCGGCCCGTGGGGCGAGGTGAAGACGAAGCCCACCCAACACAGCGTGCAGCAGCTTCGCCAGATTGGCATCGCGCCCGATGTGCTCGTGTGCCGCACCGATATTCCGCTGCCGCAGGATGTCCGCGAGAAGATTTCGCTGTTCTGCGGCGTTCCGCCGCAGGCGGTTATCGAATCGATGACCGTCGACACGATCTACGAAGTGCCGCTGATTTACGAAGACTGCGGACTTGGCGACTTCGTCACCAAGCGGCTCGGCCTGGAAACGCGCGACGGGAACTTGGAGCAATGGCGCGAGATCGTCAACACGCTCAAAGAGCCCCACCATCGCTGCACGATTGCCGCGGTGGGCAAGTACACCTCCAACGGTGACGCCTACAAGTCGATTAACGAGGCGATGGTGCACGCCGGCATCCCCAATGACTGCCGCGTCGAGGTCCGGTGGATCGAGAGCGACGCGATGGAGAACGGCGCGAAGCCCGAGGAGATGCTTGCCGGCTGCGACGCGCTCGTCGTGGCCCCTGGATTTGGCGCGAGAGGGATCGAAGGGAAGATCGAAGCGATTCGCTACGCTCGCGAAACCGGGATGCCCTTCTTTGGAATCTGCCTGGGCCTGCAAATGGCGGTGATCGAATTCGCTCGAAACGCCTGCGACCTGCAAGGCGCGAACTCGGAGGAGATGCAGGACATGCCGCCCTATCCGGTCATCCACCTGCTCCCGGAGCAGAAGCATGTGACCGAGAAAGGCGCGACGATGCGGCTCGGCGCCTATCCATGCAACGTCGTGAATGGCTCGCTCGCGGCGAAGCTGTACGGCAACTCAAGGATCGAGGAGCGGCATCGGCACCGCTACGAGGTCAACAACGACTTCCGCGAGCAGCTCGAGCAGCACGGCATGAAGATCTCAGGCGTCTCGCCGGACTACCGGCTCGTCGAAATGGTCGAAGTCCCAGCCCATCCATTCTTCATCGCCACCCAGGCCCACCCCGAATTCAAGTCCCGCCCCAATCGCCCGCATCCCCTGTTTCAGGGTCTGGTCAAGGTAGCCCTCGCTCACCGGCTGTCGAAGCAGAAAGAATCAGGCGTCGTGGCCGAACTCGCCTAGCAGGTTGGTTTGGGTTTCAACGCGGAGGAACGGAAGGCTTAACACGGAGGAACAGAGGAGCGGAGGGTTTCAAGGATTTTTTGCTTCAGTTTCTCGGAGAACCGGAGAGATTCAAGTTCAAGTTGGCTCTCCGTTTCTCAGTTCCTCCGTGTTCATCCCCAAACGACCGTTGCCGCACCCTCGTCTATGAGTTATGCGGCGTCTTCCGCTCGTGCTTCTCGCCATTTTCGTGATCCTCGTTGGAGGACGCTACATCTACGGCGTCCTCAATCCGGCCAGCGATTCAAAGCTCATCCAGGACGCCCTGAAGGAGGCGATCAAGGCAAGCAAGGAGGGCCGCCCGGGGGGAGTGCTCGACAAGCTGAGCGACACCTTCAAAGTCAACGCTCAAGAACCCGGCCAGAGGACCGTCGCCGATTTCGTCAAGCACAGCCATCCGGACATTGCCCTCTCCAATTCGACACCCGTTATCGACGGCGACACCGCGACGATCACGTCGGACGTCGTGGTCACCGTCGATTTTCTCAACCAGAAGCAAACGATCAACGCGCTGGGCGTGAAGATGGTGTTCAAGAAAGAGGATACGCGGGACATGCTCATCTTCCCGGCTAAGAAGTGGCACCTCTCGGATGTCACCGTGCCGGAGGGCGCGATCCCCGGCGGCATCTTGCCCTAGTCGTGGTTTTCTAAGACCTCTCTTGGCGTTGCAAGAAGTCGATGGTACGATCCGGGAGGGTCGCCGAATTCAAGAGCCGACGAACCTGAAAATGCAACTTAGGAGGTTGTACAAATGAAGAAGGCAACTGGCCTGCTGATCGCAGGTCTCACGATTTCGACGCTCATGACGGGATGCAACAAGCCCGCCGAGGGTGACAACGCCAACGCGCCCGCCACCACAAGCGGCACGGCCGCCCCCACCACTCCGCCGGCTACCCCAGGCGCCACGACCCCAGGAGCTACAACCGCCGGGAAGTAGCTCGATTACGAAAGAAGGGCTCCCGCGCGAGCGGGAGCCCTTCTTAATTCAAGCTGCCCTACTCGTCGGCGAACGGATCGTACTCGTCCGCGCTCGGCGCAGCTGCGGGCGCACTGCGCGCTCCTGCAGTTGCATAGCCGCCGCCCTCTGCGGCAGCAGCACCGCCGCCGCCGGCCCCATCATCTTTCGGACGCTCCAGCGACTGGACGTTGTTTGCCACAACCTCGACGACCTCGCGGTCGCGCCCTTCTTTGTCGGTGAACTTGCGCGACTGTAGCCGGCCCTCAACGGCGACGAGCCGCCCCTTGTGCAGGTAGTTGGAAACGTACTCGGCGGTCTTATCCCAACAATTGACGCGGAAAAAGTCGGCATCCGACGAACCGTCTGACGGCTTCATTCGCTTATTGACGGCGATACTGAAGTCGCACACGCTCTTGCCAGTAGTGGTGGTGCGTAGCTCGGGGTCTCGGGTGAGACGGCCGACTAGGACAACGCTGTTGATCACGGGTTACTCCTCGATCTTGTAGATCCGATGTCGAATGATATCATCGGAAATGTTCATCAGGCGATTGACTTCTTTAGGAAGCTGAGGCGGAGCCTCAAAATTCATGAGGATGTAGTTGCCCTCTTTGAAGCCTTTGACTTCGTAGGCGAGCTTGCGCTTGTCCCACTTGGCGGCCTTCTCGACGCTGCCGCCCTTGTCCTCGATAAGGGACTTGAACCGGTCGGCGATCTTCTGAACGTCGTCATCGGCGAGTTCAGGCTTGACGATATAAAATGCTTCGTATTTGGTCATTCTTGCTCCCTCTGGGCATGGCGGCCCCAATAATGGGGCAGAGAGCCTTGCGGCAAAGGAAGAAGATACCTGAGATTGTGGATTGTGGATGAGGGATGGCGGATGGCGGACCTAGCCGGCGGGCAGGGTTCCTTTATTCAGTGGCGGGGACATTCCTGTCCCCGACTCGACCAAAGGTCGAGCGTCAATCGCAAATCGCCAATCGCAAATTCCTAGGCCGCCGCATCGGCCTGCGGTCGATGCTGGATGGCTTCCTTGGACCAGGCGAGGATCAAGATCACCGTCGCGATCGTGATGCACGAGTCCGCCCAGTTGAAAACCGGAAATCGGAAGAACCGAAGGGCGAACATATCGGTGACGAAGCCGTAGATGACCCGGTCGTACAGATTCCCGAGCGCACCCGCCGCGAGCAGGCCCATCGCCACGTGGATCGCCTTCGGCTCTCGTGGATGCCGCCACGAGTAGTAGCCGGCGCCAATCGAAATGATTAGCGCGATAGGTGTAAACCACCCGCCCTTGCCCTGCGCGAGCCCGAATGCGATGCCTTCGTTATGGGTGAGCTGAAACTCGAAAATGCTGGGAAACGGCCCGCTGATCGAGCCGCCGATGTTCATCGCGCCGCGCGCCCAAGCCTTGACCGCCTGATCGATCGCCACCATTGTGATCAGAAGGACCACAAAGAGCCATCTGCGGTCAAAGCCGCGACTGGATTCCACAGGGACAGATACGCCTTCTGGCGCGCCTTCGTTAGACGCCAAGGGCCCTCCGGTCGCGCGCGGTGAGCGAAATCGTCTCGCCATCGATCTCCACCGCCTTCACATCCGGCCGGCGCAGCCTGGAGCGCTCACACTTCGGATAAGGGCTGGCGGCGAAGCTGTACTCGGTCGCGCCCTCGGTGAGGTCTACCCAGCTAAACCGGAAGTACAGCGCCAGCTCGTCCGGCGTGAAGGTTTGCAGCAGCCGCAGCTTCTCGCCAGGCACCGTTCCGGTTACCATCACATCCTGCGAATCCTTCAGTTCTGACGTCAGCTTCCATTGCTCGAAGACCGCCGCGACCTCGCTGCGCGTCTCGATCACCGCCGCAAACCGCGCCTCAAGCTCGTTGCCCTCGATCTCCGCCAGGCGCGCTTCGCCCGGAACGTCAAAGGTATCCATGTGAATGGAGGATCGCGTTCCGTCGCTTGGAACGCGCTTCCAAATCTCCTCCGCCGTGTGGCAGAGGATCGGAGCGACGAGCTTCACCAGCCGCACCAGCACGTAATGCGACGCCGCCTGCGCCGAGCGCCGCGTCTCCCAATCCGGGCCGTCGCAATACATGCAGTCCTTCACCGCGTCGAGATAGAACTTCGACAGCTCGTTCGTGCAGTAGTTGTGCACCGAAGTGATCACCCCGCCGAAGTCGAAATTCTCGTAGGCGCGCACGCAATCGGCGGTGAGCAAATCAACCTGCTCCATCACCCAGCGGTCCAGATCAAGGATTGAGGATTGAGGATTGAGAGGGGAGGGTGTGTAGTCGTAGAGGTTTCCGAGCAGGAAGCGCAGCGTGTTGCGTACCGTTCGATAGTGCTCGCCAACCTGCTTCAGCAGCGCCTCTGAGCACGGCACGTCGTTCTCCCACTCCACGCTCGCGACCCAGTAGCGCAAGACGTCGGCACCGTACTTGTCGCACACCTCGACCGGGTCGACCACATTGCCGAGGCGCTTCGACATCTTCCGCCCCTGCTCGTCGTTGACGAAGCCGTGAGTCAAAACCGCCTTGTAGGGAGGCTTCCCGAGGATGGCCGAGCCGATCACCAGTGAGCTGTTGAACCAGCCGCGGTGCTGATCCGAGCCCTCCAGGTACAGATCCACCGGCAGGTCTTCCTTCCACTCCGGGACCGCATTGCCCTCCATCACGACGAGGTGGGTCGAGCCGCTGTCAAACCACACGTCAAGCACATCGGTTTCCTTCGTGAACTCGGTCTCATCCGTGTCGATGTCGACGTAGCCCTCGGGCAGGATCTCCTCCGGCGTTCGCTCGAACCACGCGTCGGAGCCTTCCTGCTCGACGAGCCACGCAACCGCCTCGATGGCGACCGGGTCCATGACCGGCTTGCCACCCTTCGCGCCGTAAAAGATCGGGATGCCCACGCCCCAAGGCCGCTGTCGCGAGATGCACCAGTCGGGCCGGTTGCGAACCATCGCGTCGATCCGGTTCTGGCCGCTCGGCGGATGCCACGCTACGGTGGGGATGTGGTCGAGCATCTGCGTGCGAAGATCGTTTCGGTCGATCCCGACGAACCACTGCTCGGTGGCGCGGAAGATCACAGGCTGGCCGTCACGCTCCGCGTGCGGGTAGCTGTGGGTGTAGTCGGAAACCTTCAGCAGCGCGCCAACTTCCTGCAGCCGCTCGACAACGACCGTGTCGCAATCCTTGTAAAACGTGCCCGCGAACTCGCCCGCTTCCTCGGTGAGCACGCCGCGCTCGTTCACCGGGCAAAGGATGGGCAGGCCGTATTTTTTTCCCGTGTAAAAGTCGTCACGCCCATGGCCTGGCGCGGTGTGGACGACGCCGGTCCCGTCCTCGGTCGTGACGTATTCGCCCATCACGCAGATCGAGGGGCGGTCGAAGATCGGATGCTTAAAGCTCGACCCCTCGAACACGTTGCCCATGTAGGTGTACAGCAGCTCATAGTCGGCAATCCCGATTTCCGACGTCACCCGTGCGATCAGGTCGATGGCGATGAGATAGTGATCCGCGCCAGCCCGCACAACTCCATACTCGACGGCGGGATGAAACGCCACCGCGAGGTTCGCTGGAATCGTCCAAGGCGTCGTCGTCCAGATGATCGTGTAGAGGTTTTCCTCAGTCGGAGCAAAATCGTTCGTCCCCGAAAGGAAGGGAAAGCGCACGTAGATCGCCTTCGAGACGTGGTCCTGATATACGATCTCGGTATCGGCAAGCGCGGTGCGGGCGGTGGGGCTCCAGAGGGTGGGGCGCAGGTCCTTATAGATGTAGCCGCCCTCGACCATGCGCTTGAACGTGCGCACGATCTCCGCCTCGAAGCGGTAGCCCATCGTCTCGTACGGCTTCTCCCACAGGCCGAGGACGCCGAGGCGCTGGAACTGCTCGCTCTGCACGTCGACGAACTTCCGCGCGTGCTCCCGGCAGCCGCGGCGCAGCTCAAGCGTGGTGGGCTTCTGTTTCTGCTCCTGAAACTTCTTCATCACCGCCTGCTCGATCGGCAGTCCGTGGTTGTCGAAGCCGGGCACGTAAGGCGCACGAAAGCCCATCATCGTGCGCGATTTCACGACGAAGTCTTTGAGGACCTTGTTGAGCGCGGTCCCGATGTGGATCGGCGAGTTCGTATACGGCGGTCCGTCGTGGAGCACATAGGTCGGCGCGTCCTTTCTCGACTCCTGGATCCGGTGATACAGGCTCTGCGCCTTCCACTCGGCCTGAATCTGCGGCTCAAGCTGAGGAAGTCCGGCCTTCATCGGGATGGTGAAGTTCGGATCGGGCAGATTGAGCGTGCTGCGCAGGTCCATGGGAAGGCTGATTCTACCTGCGGGGGCGAGGGCCTGGCGGGCCGGTTGTCATCCTGGAAGTGAGCCGGCGAACTGAAAGGATCTGCCTGTAGTCGCTCCATGCCCACGAGCAGGCGGCTCCAGTGTCAGATCCTTCCACTCCCGCTCGTTCCTCGCGCAGTTCCAGGATGACAACACACCCCTTGTCATCCTGAAAGTGAGCTGGCGAACTGAAAGGATCTACCTGAAGTCGCCCCTTGCCTACGAACAAGCGGCTCCAGCGTCAAATCCTTCCACCCGCGCTCGTCCCTAGCGGAGTTCCAGAATGGTTACATCAGCTTCCGGCTAATCTAACGATCTATGCGCCGCCGAACGAAAATCGTGTGCACCCTCGGCCCGGCCGTCGACAGCCGGCAGCAGATCGAGGCGCTCGTCGAGGCGGGAATGAACGTGGCGCGGCTGAACTGCAGCCACGGCGACTGGGAGAGCAAGCTGCGCTGGATCGAGTGGGTGCGCGAATGCTGCAAAGACCTCGCCCCCGTCGCGATCCTCGTCGACCTCCAGGGCCCCAAGTTCCGGCTCGGCGAAGTCGCGAACGGCATTCTCGACGTCGCCACCGGCAGCACCGTTAAGCTCGGCGACGATATGGGCTTCGATCTTCCGATCCACCAAGAGGATATCCTCCGCGCGATCGCTCCCGGCGGCAGGCTCTTGCTCGGTGACGGCAATGTCGAAGTTAAAGTCACGAGCGGCAAAGACGGCATCTTTCTCGGCAAGGTCGTGAGCGGCGGCACCGTCAAGAGCCGGCAAGGCCTCACCCTGCTGGGCAAGGTGTTCGACGTCTCGCCGATCACCGACAAGGATCGCGAAGATATCGACGAGGCGGTCAAAGCGGGCGTCGATTTTATCGCCCTCAGCTACGTCAAAGAGGCTCTGGACATCCGCGAGCTGCGTCGCCTCGTGAATGCGAAAGACCCCGCGATCAAGCTCTGCGCCAAGATCGAAACCCGCGAGGCCGTCCACAATCTCGACGCGATTCTCAAGGTGGTCGACGTGGCGATGGTGGCGAGGGGCGATCTTGGTCTGCAGATGGAGATGGAGGACCTGCCCCTAGTGCAAAAGAAGATTATTGACAAATGCACGCAGGTCGGGGTCCCGGTGATTACTGCCACTCAAATGCTCGAAAGCATGATCCTCAACCCGCGCCCAACCCGTGCCGAGGCGACCGACATCGCCAACGCGATCCTCGACGGCACCGACGCCGTGATGCTCAGCGCGGAAACCGCCGCCGGCCAGTATCCCATCGAGTGCGTGAAGACGATGTCTCGCATCGCCGAAAAGGCGGAAACGCTCTTCGACGCGTCCCGCATCGGGAGGGCATTCAAGTTGCAATCGAAGGATGGGATCAGCCACACCGAGGCCGTCGCCCACGCCGCCGCTGAGCTCGCCGCGATTATCAAACCCGCCGCGATTCTAACCAACACCACCAGCGGCCAAACAGCGCGGCTGGTGAGCAAGTTCCGCCCCAAAACCCCGATCCTCTGCGCGACCTACGACAAGCGGACCCAAGCTCAGATGGCGATCGTGTGGGGTGTCGAGGCGGTCCACATCCACCGCCCCAAGAGCACCGACGAAAGCGTCAACTTCGCCGTCGACGCTTTTCTGAAGAGGAAGAAGCTCAAGCTCGGAGACGAAGTAATCATAACCGCCGGAGTCCCCGCCGGCGAGCCGGGCCGTACGAACCTGATCATGACCCACAAAGTGGAGTGATGGGGGATGTTGGATTGTGGATGGCGGATGGAAGTTCTCGCAGCATTCGAGCACCCTAGCACTCCAAAGTCCAAAATTCCAAATTCGTCCCCGACTCGACCGAAGTTCGAGCAATGCTTGACTCCGGCTTCGCCGGAGCGGGGACAGGAATGTCCCCGCCACGTTTACAAGTCAAAGCGGCAGACCAGCGAGCAAGACGCAATCTCGATCCCTCAACTTCGCTCGGGATGGCAACCCCAATCCCGCACCCATACTTGCCAGACTGAGATTGCCGAAAGGTCCAGACAGCGGTGTTAACCTGTGGCTGCGCCCAGCAATCCGGCATTCCAAATTCCAATTCCAAATTCCAAATTTCCAAATTCCAAGCAATCCAAACCCCGCTCTCGGGCGTAAGAACTTATTGATGTCGCGCAGGACCGCCGTAAGTGCCCTCTTCGTCGCCGCTGCGGCGGGGATTGGGCTGTATCTCAGCCGAGGCCCTTGGGTTGCGTACCGCGAGCAGAAGGCAAAGGCGGAGAATGCCCAGCATGAGATGCAGAAGGCGGAGATCGAGCGATCTGACCTCCTAAGACAGAGGGCGATGGCGGATAGCCCGCTCGGCCAAGAGGCCGCCGCGCGCAGCAAGGGCTACCTCAAGAAAGGCGAGGGTCCCCTTAAGCCCGGAACCTAATGTTTGCTCTCATTGCCTTCGTGGCGCTCTCCGCGCCGGTTTCTTCATGGTCGGGCGAGCTCACGCTGCACTTTCACGACGCGGCCCTCGAATACGACCAGCAGGACAAGTACCGCGTGACCTACAAGGTCACTGGCCGCGACGGCGCTACCCTCACCGCCGATCGCAAGAGCCTCTTGCTCGAAACGCGCCTGGGTTCAACCATCATCCCGCCCTTAAAGAACCAGGAGCCGCTGATAACCAAAGCCTGGCTCTCGCCTCGGGGCTCGCTGCTCGACCTCGACCCCTTCGACGGAGGCGTCTTCCAGCTTGATCGTCTCTGGAACCAATGGCGGCCCGCCGGCTCCGATGCCTGGCGTGTGAAACTCACAACCAACGGCGATCACTACGCGCCGAAAGCCGAGGCAACCTTCGCCAAGGCAGGCGCGGACTACACCTTCGACTACAGAGAAGTCCCGGCGATTGGCGGAATGAAGGCGACTGGGCATTTCACCTTCGATAGCCGCACCGGCCGGCCGCTTAAGGCGATCATCGAAGCCACGAAGGCGCCGATTCCCGGTGGCTCCGAAGCCGCGACCTTAACGCTCACCTACGAAGCGAAGAACTAACAAACAACAAGGCCCCCTAAGAACGGAGCCCTGCGTGCGATGCGCCAACTGTTGTGCTTAAAAGTAGCGGCGATAGTAGTAGCCGCTGCCGCCGAGTAGCAGCAAGACGATCAGAACCACGAGAAGAATCGTTAGCATCGTTGAGATCTCCCTTTCCGCGTTGCTCGCCAACCGCAATCAAACAGCCTAACACGTAAGACCCAAGCGCCAAATATGGTGTTCCGCACACCATCTCGTTCTCAATGCGGCGATTCATGTTGAATAATGAGCGCCATGATCGCGCAGGCGCACTCCGCCACCCTTCTGGGAATCGATGCCCTGCCCATCGTCGTCGAAATCGATCTCGTCTACGCCGCCGAGCTCAAATTCATCATGGTCGGCCTGCCCGACAAGGCGGTCGAGGAAAGCAAGGAACGCGTGCAGACCGCCATCCGCAACTCGAATCTCGACTATCCCAAGAAGAAAATTATCTGCAATCTCGCCCCCGGCGATATCCGCAAGGAGGGTCCGTGGCTCGACCTGCCGATCGCCGCCGCCGTCTTGGCGGCGAACGGCGTCTTTCCCCTCGCGGAGCTGGCCGACACCGTGCTCATTGGCGAGCTCGGACTTGACGGCAACCTTCGACCCATCAACGGCGGCGTCAGCGTCGCCCTCATGGCGGTCGAGAAGGGCTTCAAACGCCTAATTCTCCCCTACGCCAATGCCCCCGAGGCCGCGGTAGCCCCTGGCGTCGAAGTGTACGGCGTCCGCACCCTGCTCGACGTGGTCGAGCTGATGAACGGCTCGATGCTCATTCAGCCGCACGAATTCAAGGAAAGCGAAGCCGCGCGATTGCCTGTCTACGGCGTCGATTATTCCGACGTAAAGGGCCAACGCCAAGCCATCCGCGCTCTCGAGATCGCCGCCGCCGGAGGGCACAACGTCCTCATGACCGGCCCGCCCGGCTCGGGCAAGACGATGCTCGCCCGGCGTCTGCCGACGATCCTCCCGCCGCTCAGCCTGCAAGAGTCCATCGCCGTCACCCGAATCTTCAGCGCCAGCGGCAAGAAAGGGATGGACACCGGCCTGATCTGGGAGCGCCCTTTCCGTTCTCCCCACCACTCCGCGAGCCATCCCGCCATCGTCGGCGGAGGCAAGAATCCCAAGCCCGGCGAGGTGAGCATGGCCCACCACGGCGTGCTCTTCCTCGACGAGATGCCCGAGTTCGACCGCCAAGTCCTGGAGGCACTGAGGCAGCCGCTCGAGGACGGCGTCGTGACAGTCTCCCGCGTGGCCTCCACCATGACGTTCCCCGCCGAATGCATCCTCATCGGCGCGATGAATCCCTGCCCCTGCGGCTTCAAAGGGCTGCCCGAGCAGAAGTGCGTCTCCTCGCCCGCCGTCTGCGGCAAGTACGCGGCGAAGATCAGCGGCCCGCTCATGGACCGCATCGACATCCACCTCGAAGTCCCCCGCCTCAAGCCGGATGAATTGATGGGCGCGACGCCGGGCGAGTGCAGCGAGGCCATCCGCGAGCGCGTGCTCTCCGCGCGCAACATCCAGAACCAGCGGCTGGGGACGCATCGCACGAACTCAAACCTAAGCCCGCGCGAGCTGCGCGAAATGATTTCGTTGGACAAGGAATGCGAAGAATTCATGCGCACGGTCTCCGCGCGCATGAACCTGTCCGCCCGCGTTTTCGACCGGATCCTGAAGGTCGGCCGCACGATCGCCGATCTCGCCGGCGCGGAGCAGTTGCAGCGCGTGCACATCAGCGAAGCCGTGCAGTACCGCGACCGGGTGGACGCGTGAACCGGGAATGGCCGGAGGTCAAGGCCAGGCTGCAGGCAATGATCGCGGAGTCGCTCAGCCGGTGAACATCTGGTTTCCCAACCCGCTCGGGCCCGAGGTGCTTGTGCATCTGCGCACTCTGCTGCCCGGACATGAGATTTTCCAGGAGCATCGCCCCGATGCCGAGGTGTTGATCGAAGGCCGGCCGGAGCGCGAGCAGCTTGCCTCTTCACCAAGCCTGAAATCCATCATCGTCCCCTTCGCCGGCGTCTCGCCTGGTTTGCTCGCCCTGATGCGAGGGTTCCCGAACATCTCGCTCCACAACCTCCACCACAACGCGCCCGATACCGCCGAAACTGCTCTCGCCCTCCTGCTCGCCTGCGCCAAGCGCACCGTCGAGATGGACGTGCTCATGCGCCGCAACGACTGGTCTCCCCGCTACGAGCCGGAGAAGAGCGAACTGCTCGCCGGCAAGACGGCGGTCATTCTCGGCTTCGGCGAGGTCGGCCGGAGGCTCGCGGGGATTCTGCTCGCGATGGGCATGCAGGTCATCGGAATCCGCTCCCGCCCCGCCCCCGAGCCGGACGCTGAGGTCGTCGCAAGTGGCCAGCTCCACGCTGTCCTGCCCCGCGCCGAGGTGCTGATCATCACGATCCCGCTCACCGCCGAGACCCAAGGCATGATCGGCGTTGCCGAATTCGATCTCATGCCCCTGGGCGCGATTCTGGTGAACGTTGCCCGCGCGCAGATCGTCGACGAGCAGGCTCTCTACGACGCGCTCAAATCGGGCAAGCTACACAGCGCCGGCTCCGACGTCTGGTACCGCTACCCCGCCGAGGAAGGCACCGCCGTCCCCACCTACTTCACCGCCCCGTCCTCGGCCAAGAACACAAGCCCTACGAACCTTCCATTCAACGAGCTACCCAACATGACCTTCAGCCCCCACCGAGGCGGAGCCACTCGAACCACCGAACAGCGCCGAGTCGAGCATCTCGCTGCGATGCTAAGCGAAGCCGCTGGGGGCAAGCCGCTGCCAAACCAGGTTGATCTTGGCAAGGGATATTGATCGACCGGCTGTAGTTGTCATTCCGAGCGAAGCCGAGGAATCGAAGTGCCGCCTTCTCGCAATGCCTCCCGGCGTTCATAAGGATTGAGCCTACGGCGGCAAACTGTTAGCGAGGGCGCTGCCTCGATCCCTCGGCGTCGCTCGGGATGACAAGTGCAAGGCTTGCGCAGAACTCCTCCTAGTGGCGGGGACATTCCTGTCCCCGACTCCGGCGAAGCCGGAGCCCCAGCCTCCCCTAGTTCGCGCGCCGTCATCCTGAGCGAGGACTCGACCCTTCGGGCGAGCCGAAGGACCGCGGTAAAACGGCGCGAGACCGCCGATCCTTCGGCTGCGCGGCTTCGCTCCCTCGCCGCTGCGCTCAGGATGACGATGCGCGAGTAATCTGGCCCTGTGGCGGAGTTCGACATCGGCTTTCTCGGCGGCGGGCAGCTTGCCCGCATGTCGATCCAAGCCGCTCAGCGCATGGGGTTGCAGTGCATCTCCCTCGACCCAGCCGCCAACACTCCAGCCTCCCAAATCGCCATCTCCATCCAGGGAGCCCTCGACGACCCCGAAGCCGTCCGCCGACTCTTCGAGCGTAGTGATCGCGTGACCCTCGAAAACGAATTCATCCCCGGCCAAACCATCCGCGAGGCCGGCCAGCCGGAAAAAATGCTCCCCAGCGTCCAGACGCTCGAAGTTATCCAAGATAAGTTAACCCAAAGACAAGCCCTCGCCCGAGCCGGCGTCCCCTCGCCCAAGGCCGTGCCCATAGATGAAGCCCTAGAAACCCTCGATTTCCCAATGGTTCTGAAAGCCAGATTCGGAGGCTACGATGGCAAAGGCACCCGTTACGCTCACACGCTGGACGAGTTCAATACCCAATACCCAACACCCAATACCCAATCGGCCTGGTTGGCCGAATCCTTCGTCCGCTTCCGCCGCGAGTTGGCGGTCATGGTCTACGTCTCCGACACCGAGCGAGGCTGTTTTCCGACCGTCGAGACCGTGCAGAAGGACCACGTCTGCGACCTCGTCCATCCGGCCGATGCCGATGGCCGGGAGATCGCGCTCGCCGCGGTCGAGGCCGTGCAAGGCCGGGGCCTGTTTGGCGTCGAGCTGTTCGAGCTCGACAGCGGCGAGTTGCTCGTCAACGAGATCGCCCCGCGCCCGCACAACACCGGGCATTACACCCTCGACTGGGGCGGGGTGTCGCAGTTCGAACAGCACATCCGCCTCGTCATGGGACTGCCGTGCGTGAGGCCGCAGGGCCGGGAGACGTGCATGGCCAATCTGCTCGGAATCGAGGGCGGCGGGGACTACCGGCTGGGCCTCCGCGCGGCGATCGAGGGCGATCCCGAGATCAGGGTCCACTGGTACGGCAAAGCCGAGTCGCGGCCTGGGCGCAAGATGGGGCACCTTAACGCCGTCGGCGAGGATTGCGTCGCCCGCGCGCAGGACGCGCGACGCCGTTTTTACGAAGCTTGGCGCAATTGATTGCGATCCCCGGCGGATTGGTGGGAGAATCCGGGACGTACTTCTAAGAAGGCGCTCATGGAAAATCCGATTACCCCGCTACCGAAAAGGCAGCCCCTGCCCGCCCACGTCCAGCGCAGTTTTTTCGTGCTCGGAGGCATCGCGATCGGCGCTGCGATCGTGCTGGCGACCCTCGCCTTCGTGCGCCCTGAGCCGCCGAAGGTGATCTACCGCCCGCAGCCACAGGGCCAGCTCCAGCCCATGATGCAAGGCGCGTCACCCTCCGCCGACCTGACAAAGCCAACCGAGGCAAAGAAGCTGGCCGACGAGGCCGCGGTTCAGCCTTACAACCCCTTCGCCGGCAACATTGGCGGCGGCAACTATGAGACGGCTCCGGGCTCGGGCCGCGAGATCGCGCGGTTCCCGCGCGCCTACTCGTTCAGCTCCGGCGGCTCCGATCCCGCGCCGAAACAAACTCCCGAAGAGCCCGCCTCCGTGAAGGGGCTGCTCGTCACTGTCCGGCTCGATGTCAGCGATCCCGATGGCGCGGTGCGCGAGCTGCAGGGCATCGCCGGTAAGGCGGGCGGGCTGGCGATCCAGTTCGACGAGGTCGCCGTCAAGGAGACGGCCGAGGGCGCAATCATGCTCGTCCCCGCGACGAGGGCCGCCGAGGTCGAGAAGGCGCTGTCGTCGGTAGGCGGCGTGGTCGCCTCCGACCACTGGAACGGCTCCGCCTCCAACCGCATCGACCGCGTCGAGAGCAGCGCCCAAGACCGCATCTCCGATCTTCATCTGAAGCGACAAGAGTTGCTCGTCAAGTATCTAGAAGACGCCCCGCAGATCAAGCACATCGACGAAGACACCGACCGCATCACCAAGTCGCTGAACAACTTCCGAACCAACCGCCCCGCCCTCGGCACCGCAGTCTTCAAGATCAAGTTCCTCGGCTGACGAGCGCTGCGCCGCGCGATTCACAGCATTCTGCAGTTACGTTATGCCCAAGGAAGAATGTGTCCACACCGACCAGGGCCCGCTTACAACCGCGATGGCCCAAGAAGCCCTTGCGCCTTTAATTGGCCAGCCGCTTACCGATATGCGCCGGCCACTCTGGCAGATCTTCGAATTCGGCGAGCAACGTCCCACGAGGAACCGCCATGGCGAGGACATTACCCTCGCTGACTGGTTGCTCAGCATCTACTGCTCCTGGCAGCTAACGCGCGGGGACTCCGTAATTTTGGGATACGACGACTTCAGCCACAACTTGATGCGCGCGACGCGACGCTTCTTTGACCGTAAGACACCTCCCAAAGATGCAATCGCGCGCAAGCGGTGGAAAGCGGCGAACGAATTGTTTGCCCTCGTGGAGTCCGGCGTCCTTATCGTGCGGTGCATAACTGTTCACCCCGCCGGAGGCGTCGCCATTGGGCTCTCCGACGACTACGAGATCCGTACCTTCAACGACATGTCCGACCCGTGCTTCCTTTGGAGCATCTACCGCAAGCCCACCAGCTCAACCTTCGGAGTCGACGGGAGCCCCATTGGACTGGAAGCCTGGACCTACGCGCCAGTTGCGCTGGCGTGAGCTACGAATGCCTCGATAGCCCGCCATTGACGCCCAAGGAAGGCCGGTAGCCACAATACCAGCGTCGCTTTGCCTCGATCCCTCGGCTTCGCTCAAGATGACATGTAGGCCACCGCGCGGATGATCAACAAAACACAATACTCACATTGTCATCCCGAGCGAAGCCGAGGGATCGAGGGAGGTTGGCCTTGCAATAGAGGCGCGATGCTTGACCGGACCTTCTATGTCTACATCCTAGCCAGCGGAAGCGACGTGCTGTACGTGGGAGTCACGAACGACCTTCGGCGCCGCATGTGGGAGCACACGCGCAAGATCAATGACGGCTTTGCCGCCAAGTACGGCATTTGCCGCCTCGTGTATTACGAGCCGTTTGACTACGTGCAGAGCACGCGAGAAGCAGCTTAAGCGATGGCGGCGAGATGAGAAGGTGAAATCTCATCGCGTCGACCAACCCGGGATGGGTCGATCTATCGTGCGAATGGGAGCCGCTTTATCGCGAATTGGATGAAGCGCTGATTTAGCGAAAGCAGGCGGTGAATCGATCCCTCGGCTTCGCTCGAGATGACAATTGTAGGGTTTGCGAGATCGTCGTTTACGGCTCGCCCTCGCCCTCGCCTCGTGCCTCACAACTGGTACCCTGACTCCCTATGTCCTTGGTTCAAGTGGTCGCGCTAGGTGGCGTTGGCGAGATCGGCAAAAACTGCACCGTCGTGCAGCAGGACGACGACATCGTCGTCATCGACTGCGGCCTCAGCTTTCCCAATGAGGAGATGCTTGGGATCGACATCGTGGTCCCGGATTTCACCTTCCTGCTCGAGAACAAGGAGAAGATTCGCGGCATCTTCATCACCCACGCCCACGAGGACCACGTCGGCGGACTGCCGTATCTGCTGAGCCAGATTAAGGTGCCGCTCTACATGAGCGAGCTCGCCACCGCGCTCGTATCGACCAAGCTGGACGAGAAGATCGGCCTGAAGAATGTCGACATCCGGACGTTCAAGCCGGGGGACGTGATCAAGGCGGGCTCGCTGAGCGTGGAGACGGTGCGGATCACCCACTCCATCCCCGAGACGTGCTGCATGGCGGTCAACACCAAGCACGGCTATCTCTTTTTCACCGCCGACTTTAAGTTCGACTTCACGCCCGTCGATCACAAGCTGACCAACATCACCCGCATCGGCGAGATCGGCCGCGAAGGCGTGCTTTGTCTGTTCTCGGACTCGACGAACGTCGAGCGCACCGGGTGGGGGCCGAGCGAGCGGACGGTGAAGGAAGGGCTGCTCAAGGTCTTCGCTGAAGCGCCGGGCCGCGTGCTCCTCACGACGTTTGCGAGCAACATCCACCGCATGCAGCAGCTCTGCGAAGCCGCCGCCGAGACGGGCCGCAAGGTGGCGGTGGTCGGCCGGCGCATGGAGCAGAATCTCGAAACCTGCACGCGCCTCGGCTACCTGAAAATCCCCAAGGACGTGAAGATCAACCTCGACGAGATGTCGCGCTACCCGGACAACCAGATCGCGATCCTCACCACCGGCAGCCAAGGCGAACCGATGAGCGCGCTGGTGCAGATGTCGAAGGGCACTTACGGGCGGCTGCAGATCAAAAACGGCGACACGTTGATCTACTCGGCGCGCCCCATCCCCGGCAACGAGGGCGCAATCTGGCGCACCATCAACCGCCTCTTCCGGCAGGGCTGCAACGTGATCTACGAATCGGCGACGCCGATCCACGTCTCCGGCCATGCGTACCAGGAAGAGCTGAAGATGATGATGAATCTGACGCGGCCGTACTACGTCGCGCCGGTCCACGGCGAGCCGCGCCACCAGTATCTCTACAACGAGATCGCGGGCGGCATGGGTTACCCGGACCATCGCATTTTCACGATGGAAGCAGGCGTACCTCTGATCTTCGGGGAGCAGGAGGCTCACTTCGGCGAGCAGGTGCCGTGCGGCCGCGTGCTGGTCGACAACTCAGGCACGCCGGGAGTGCCTGATGAGGTGCTGCGAGACCGCTACAACGTGGCGAACGACGGCCTCATCGTCGTGACCATCGCGATCGACCCCGAGCGAGGCGAGCTGGCCGGCGATCCGATCATCCAGGCCAAAGGCTTCCACGGCCCCGAGGGGCTGATTGACCAGGCGTTCGACGCGCTGGTCGATGTGCTCCAGAACTTGTCGAAGGACGAGATTCGCGATACCGGCCGGGTGCGCCACGACGCGCAAGACATCGTGCGGCGCTTCGTGAACAAGCGCACGTCGCTTCGCCCGCTCGTGCTGCCGACGATCGTCGAAGTCTGATCTCGGCGGGGATAAACACGGAGCCGGTTTCAACGCAGAGGAGCGGAGAAGCGGAGAAAGAAGTTGGGCGGACCTCCGCGATCCATCTGCCCTCCCTTCTTCTCCGCGTCTCCGAGTCTCTGCGTTGAAAAGATATCTGGCAGAAGCACGGAATGAATTCAAAGTGCCGAAACAGTGGCTATCCCGTTCCTCCGTTCCTCCGTGTTGATCGGAGTCCGCAACTGAAGCCTAAACCCGGCAATTCGCCCTTCC
>JBBREM010000008.1:0-42207 GCA_038202925.1 Fimbriimonadales bacterium
AGGCGCCCTACTGGTCGTAGATGCGAGCCAGGGCGTCGAAGCCCAAACTATCGCCAACGCCAGCATGGCGATGAACCAGAACCTCGAGATCGTGCCGGTGATCAACAAGATCGACCTCCCCCACGCCGATATCGAGCGGGCGAAGGAAGAGATCGAACACACCGTGGCGATCGACGCATCCGACGCGATTGTGTGCTCAGCGAAGTCAGGCCTCGGCGTGGAAGACGTGCTCGAAGCGATCGTTCACCGCATCCCGCCGCCCAAGGGCAACAACGACGCGCCGCTTCGCGCGCTTATTTACGATTCGCATTTCGATACCTATCAGGGCGCCATCGCCTACGTGCGCGTGAAGGACGGGCGGGTCAGGAAGGGCGACCGGATCATGATGATGTCGAGCGGCAACAAGTTCGACGTCGACTCGACCGGCCACTTCTCGCCTGGACTGACCGTCGATGACGGCCTCGACGATGGGGAAGTCGGCTTCATCACTGGCGCGATGAAGTCGATCGGGGATGCTCAGGTTGGCGACACCATCACCCTCGCCGATAACCCCGCCACCGAGGCGCTGCCCGGCTATCGCAAGGCGCTCTCGATGGTCTTCTGCGGCCTCTATCCGAGCGACGGAGACCAGTACGAAGACTTACGCGATGCGATCGACAAGCTCCGACTCAACGACGCCTCACTCGACTTCGAGCCGGAAACTTCGGCGGCCCTTGGCTTTGGCTTCCGCTGCGGCTTTCTCGGCCTGCTTCACATGGAGATCGCTCGAGAGAGGCTGGAGCGCGAATTCAACCTCGATCTGATCCTCACCGCGCCGAGCGTGGACTATTTGGTCACCCACAACAACGGCACGACCGAGCACATCTCCAACCCGGCGCACTTCCCGAATCCGCACGAGATCATCAAGATCGAAGAGCCGATCGTGAACGCGACGATCATGGTGCCGCAAGAGTACGTCGGCGCGGTCATGACGCTCTGCCAGGAACGACGCGGGACGTACAAGAAGACCGAATACCCGACTCAGCAGCGCGTGATCCTCTATTACACGCTGCCACTGGGAGAAATTCTGCTCGACTTCTTCGACAAGCTAAAGAGCCAGACTCGCGGCTACGCGAGCTTCGACTACGACATCGCAGGCTACCAAACTTCCGATCTTGTGAAGGTCGACGTCCTCCTGAACGGCGACATGGTCGATGCGCTCAGCTTCATCGTGCATAAATCGTTCTCCTACAACCGCGGCAAGGCGATGGTGGAGCAGCTCCGAAAGGTCGTCCCGCGCCAGCAATACGAAGTGCGCGTGCAGGCGGCGATTGGGGCGAAGGTTATTTCTGCCGACACGATAAAGCCGTACCGAAAGAATGTCATCACCAAGTGCTACGGCGGCGACATCACCCGCAAGCGCAAGCTGCTAGAGAAGCAGAAGGAAGGCAAGAAGCGGATGAAGCAGATCGGCTCAATCGAGCTGCCGCAAGAGGCCTTCCTGAGTGTCTTGAAGGTAGCGGACTAGGACCCGGGATCGCGGAATTCATTCCGCAGCTCGCTTCCACTCATAACGGGACTCTTACCTCGGCTTCAGGCACTTCAGCGATATCGAGCAGACGAAATCGGCCATTCCCTTGAAGTGGCGCAAAGTCCGGCTTTGACGGGATTCTGATGGATGTATTCCACAGCGTCTGCGTAGTGATTCTCGTTTCGAATGAAACGGTCGTGATACTCCGGATACCAAAAGGAGCCCGATCGTCCGAGCAGCCGATTGCATGCAACGGCTGTCGCACCTTTCCAATCTTTGATCACCTTTGCCATCTTGAAGTCGACGCCAATGTGGGCAAGCACATGCACGTGGTTCGGCATCACGCACCACTCAAACAGAACGTATCGCTCTGGATCGCCCGCAACGAGAGCTTCTTCTACTAACAAGGCAAGCTCCGGCTTGTGCAAATGGCACTCGCCGTGGCCGGCATCGAGCCACTTCTGCACCCTGCGCTGATGTTCGACCTTTCGGGCTGCCTGAGGCAACGCCTTAAGCTCCTCTGCCATTCGCTGGACAGCCGTTTTCGGCAACGAGTCAGCCAGGTGAAAGGTGATGTGCTGAATCTTCTCAAAGGAATCGAAGTGGGGAAGGTAACCCCGAGATCGCCAGCCGCCCGAACCCATGTCTAGAATGTAGCTTGCCGACGGGCGGACGTCAACTACTTGGCTGTTGCGGAATGAATTCCGCGATCCCGAATTACACCGGACTCGGCATCAGGGTGAGGCCGTATAGGGCTGAGATGAAGTACGCCGCGATGGTTGCCGCTCCCGCATAGTCCTTCGCGATCCGCTGCCCGGTGATCAGCATTACGAAGTTTAAGCAGACCAGCGACATCGAGACGAGCGGGATGAGCGCCGGACCGCGAGTGAGCAGCACGATAATCGAAAGCGCACACCCAAATCCGCCCATCAGCTCGACCATAAGCACCGTGCCAAGCATCATCGGGACCTGTGACCGCAGAAAGGTCTTGCCGAAGTGGCCGGTGAGCCACTCCAGGTTGCCTTTCCAGTCGAATAGTTTGTCGATGCTCGATTGGATGAGGACCACCGCGAAGAACGCGCACACGAAGAGCCGGGCAACCGAAAGCGCGTCCATGCTGGTCTGGACGGATGGCGTTCGCGGGCTGATTCACATTCCAAGGGGGTTGGGGGTGGGAGATCAAGCGGCGAAGCCGCGCGAAGCAATCACCAGATCTACAAGATCGGATCGAGCGCGGCAATGAGCCGCTCAGCCTCTACCGGCGAATTGTAATGGGCGAAGCTCACCCGCGCCACGCCATCCTTCGGATCGATCCCCAGCCTCTCCAACAGACGAACGGAGTAAAAGTTGCCGTACTTCATGCCGATCCCATGCTTCTCGGCCTCGGCGACAATCTCCGCCGACGAGAGGCCGGCATGGGTGAACGACACCGTTGCCACTCGTTCTGGCCCAGCGCGCGCCGGGCCGATGACTTTCACCTGCGGCTTCGTCCGCAGAAAGTCCAGCAATGCTGTGGCGAGCGGGCGCTCAAGCTGCTCTGCGGCCGAAAAGGCATCGGCGACCACAGTCCGATCGAACTGCCCCGGCCTGCCAGCGAGGAAGGCGAAATACTCTTTCAAAGCGAGTAAGCCCGCGCAGCCTTCGTGTACCACGCCGCCCAACTCAAATTTGACCGGCACGTCGTCCTTGCGAATGAACGGATGGTTGCGTCCGGTCAGCTCGGACATGGCCTCGTTCGAGCCCCACATCGCTCCCATGTGCGGCCCGAACACCTTGTAGCACGAGAATACGCACCAGTCGACGCCCAACTTCTGAACGTCGAGCGTGGCGTGCGGCGCGTAAGCGACGCTGTCCAGCACCACCCGCGCTCCGGCCTCGTGAGCCAAACGAACAATTTCCCCGACGTCTTCAATCGCCCCGAGAATGTTGGAGACATGAGGGAAGGCAACGATCTTGGTCCTCGTGGATAGGAGTCCGGCGAGCGTCTGCGGATCGCTCATGCCGGTGTTACGGTTCGGCTCCCAGAGGCGCACGGTAATCCCGCGCGCGGCGAGGGAGACCCACGGGTACACGTTGGCCTCGTGCCCGCCCGTGGCGACAATCACTTCATCCGCGGGTCCGAGCACTTCCGCGTAGCAGTCGCTCAGCATCCTGCACAACGCAGAGGTCGAGGCGCCCAAGATCACCTTGCCCGCCTCTCCTCCACCAAACAGCGTGTTCACGAATTCGCGCGCGTCCCTCACCGTCTGGGTCGCTCTTTGCGAGGCTGGATAGGTTCCGCCGATCTGCACGTAGCTCGTGAGCATGTAGTCGCGCATCGCGTCCGCAACACAGAGCGGCACCTGCGATCCGCCCGCGTTGTCCATGAACGCGAATCCGCCGGCAAGCGAAGGGAATTTGGCTCGAACGGAGTCAACGGAGGGCACGGTCGCGAGCGGCATGGGTTATCTTATCCGAAGAGTTGGAGTATGAAACTCTGCCACTGCCATGCGAAATCTTCTAGTTCTTGCCTTGGCCCTCGCCGCCTCCCTCAGCATCGCCCAGGTGCGCCTCACCGCCTACGAAAAGGAGGAAAAGCGCGATCTGACGATGACTTACGATCGGATCGTGAAAGACGGCACGATCACCGAGCGCGTCGGCATCGTCGGAATCGGGAAGGACGGAGATCGTGAAGAATGGGTTACCGAGAGCGTCTACGACGCCATAGGCAAGCTGATCAAGCGGACGGTCTCCGAGGATCGACGCGAACGCCGTTTCCGAGCCACCGCCACGATCACAAACGGTGTTGCGACAGTCTCGACGAACGGGAAGAAGGCGGCGAAGATCGTCAATAAGCAGGTTGGCTCTCTGGTCGACCCGGCCGTTACGTGGTTCTTCGACGTGACTCCATCACCGGGCGCGAAGAGCATGTTTATGTCGTTCAACCCAGAGATGCGGCGCTGGGAACTGACCGGCGTGTATTACAGCGGCCGCCACCCGATGACGGTCGATGGCAAGAAGTATGAAGGCGCAACCTACGTCCGCCGCGCGGGCAACCACCAGTACACGGTCATGGTCGATGAGAAAGGAATGCCGATTCTGATTCAAATCGACGCAAAAGAGATCTTTGTGCGAAAGTAGCGCTTCTGTGCAATTCTGTTTCTTCGGTGGTTAAGACTTAAAGCCCAGCGGTCAATGAGTTTACGCAGGATGGCGCGACCCTCGAACCCGCAGTTAGAGAAGCAACTCCTTCAAAGCTTGCGCCGCACGCTCGAATTCATCCTGAGTGTTGAGAAGATCAGGACCGAAGCGCACGAACTCGCCGCGGGCATCGACGGTGATCTTGCGCCGTTTAAGTCCCTCCCCCAATGCAGCCGCATCCGGGTTGCGCAAGAGGGAGAAAGCTCCGAACCGAGTCGGGTCTTCAGCCTCGATCAGCGCCACCCCCGCCCCCCGAAAAATGTTGCGCATCAGAGCCTGCTGGGCTAGATTTTTCTTTCTTAGCTCATCCGCCCCGATCTCCAGCGCGAACTCAATGCCTGCCTTCGCCTGGTAAGCGGTAATGACAGGCGGAGTCGACTCAAGCCAGCCATTGCCGCCTTCGGCGAACTCCGGCGTGTCGGAGCGCTCGTACCCGAAAGTATTCTTCTTGGCGAACCATCCGGTGTCGAGGGTCCGCAAGCCCCCCTCCTCCAAGTGGTTGGAGGAAGCATGACGGGGATGTAGCGCAAGCCAACAAGCCCCTGGCCCGCCCCGCATGTACTTGTACGAGCCACCAATCGCAAAGTCCGCCCCGAGCTTCTCGAACTCAAGCGGGATCACCCCCGCCGCATGATAGAGGTCGAGCAGCACAAGCCACCCGCGATCATGCGCCGCCGCAATCAGCCTCTCCAAGTTCTGCAGAATCTGCGCCGTCTGGAAGAAAACCAGCGAGACAACGACCAGACCTTCCGGAGCCCCATCCCTCAGAGTGGTTTGTCTCTGAGGGAGGGGGTTGGGGGTGGGAGATAAGGCCGCGATTAGCGGCTCTACGCTGTACATGGGCACCAGCCCCCGGCTATCAGGTTCGATCCACGTAACGTCGGCCCGCCCGCGCGAGGCATACGTCTTGAGGATGAAATCGATGCTGTCGAACTCGCCGCGCGTCGTCACCACCTTCACCGGGCGATCCTGCGGAAAGGCATTCAGCACCGCCCGCAGCCCCTGGCCGGCCGAGGTCTTCGGCACGATGCAATCAGGCCGAGAAAGGCCGATCAGCCTCGCGGTGTTGGCCCTCCACCGGTTGACCTCATCCAGCCACCCGGCGGCCTCCCAGCATTCGTCCATCCGGCTGTACCAAAGGTCCAGTGCCTGCTTCACATCTTCCGCCGTCCGATCAAGCGGACGCCCGAGCGAATGGTTGGCGAGATAGATATCGTCCCGCGCGAGCACCCGCGAGAAACGGCTCCTTATGTTATCGAGATCCAAGGGTCTACGCTTCCGGCGGAGCCGAACCCTCCATCTCGATGGTGACCTTCTCGAGGATCGCCGGATTCTCCGGCTTGGGGTTATCCCGAGCATCCTTGGGGAGTGCCACGATCTTGTCCATCACGTCCAAGCCTTCGATCACCTCGCCATAAGCGGTGTACTGCCCGTCGAGGTGAGGCGAGCGCGCCACCATGAGAAAGAACTGGCTGCCCGCCGAATTCGGATCGGAGGAACGGGCGGCGGATAGGATGCCGCGATCGTGCTTGGTGTCGTTGAACTCGGCGGGGACGCTGTGCCCCGGCCCGCCGGTGCCGTGCCGCGAGCGGTCGTCGAGCTTGGAATTCGGGTCTCCGCCCTGGATCATGAATCCAGGAATCACGCGGTGGAACTTGGTGCCGTCGTAAAAACCTTGCCGCGCCAGCGTTTTGAAGTTTTCAACGTGGCGTGGCGCTTTGTCTGAGAAGAACCGCAGCTTGATGCGGCCGAAATTAGTGTCGAGTACGGCGATCTCTTCGCTGTCTGCCATAGGCGGCAGTTTAGTTCATTGTGTGCTTGTAGGGGGCACCCGAGAGACTGCAAGTGGGATCGATGCCCACGCCATTGAGGGTGTACGCGCCGTTCGCGGGGCACTTCGGACCGGATGCCTGGCCCTTGAGGTAGCCGCCGGTGGTGATGTCCGACATGACAACCGCAGCGCCCTGCGACTTGCTGTTCTCCATCGCCCATTGCTCCTTCGCCTGGTCCAGCTTCTTCAGGGTGGCGATGCAGGTCTTGCGATTGGCGGTGGAGCGTGCGCTGAGAAAATTCGGGACGGCGATCGAAGTGAGCGTGCTGATCACGAGGACGACGATCATGATCTCGATCAGGGTGAATCCGCGGCGACTGGAGCTTCTCATGCCGATCTTTCCTGCATAGATCGTGCCTGGTGACGCCGCGCTCCGAATAAACCGGCATTCTCACGGTTGCAATCCCCGGGCCGCCTGCGTCATGGGGGCTTTCCTCCCCTCCCGCTCCGGGAGGGGCCTGTGAATCCGAGCGGTGCGAGGAGGAACAGGGGGAGGGCAAGCCCGCTCGGAGGTCCAACGCCGGAACCCTCCCCCAACCCCTCCCAGAGCGGGAGGGGAGCTAATCCCGCGCGGTTCACAGCCTCCACCCCTCGGGTTGGGCTTTCACGTGCAAGGGGCAATTGGTCGGGGCGGAGGCGTATTGTGATCGCATGCGCCGCAGGATAGTCGCTTGCATTCTAACTGCGGCGCTGGCCTATGCCTATGGCCTCTTTTCGTGATGATGTTCCCTCAGCTGTTCTTCGGCAAGGAGCTTTCGCCCGATCGCAAGAGCGTATTGCAGGCGCGAGGGAACGTCCTTTATGTGTGCCAACCGGGCGGATACCATCTCTTCTTCGGGGGAGTGATTGCTCGCTTGGAAAGAGGTGAGTTCGTCGCGTTATGGTGGGACGGCCCTGACAAGCCCGTGGCCCTGATTTCCAAGGATGCGCGGGTCGAACATAAGCCTTGGGGAAGTCCTATCCGGCTTGTTCGTCAGGCCGGCGGCGATCATAGTGCGGCAAGCCGTCCCCGGTAGATTGCATGCCTTGCGTTCTGGACCACCCATTTCATCTGTTGCTGCTTCCTAGTGGGTTACTCGAACCGCTGGGCCGGGAAAATCAAAAGCAATGAATGGACCTAATACCTGGCACGATTGCCTTCGGCGTTGTCGTTGACGAGTTCCTCATTGCAATCGGTCTAGGCTTCCTCCTCTCCGCTCTTTGCTCTGCTGCTAATCGTCTTAACCGTGAAGGTTTGCAAGGCGGCCCCGAGCGCAGGCGAACGAGAAGGGGAGCACGGTCAGGATGACGCTCTGTAGATTGTCATCCTGGAAGTGAGCTGGCGAACTGGAAGGATCTGCCTGTAGCCGCTCCCTGCTTACAAGCGTGCGGCCCCAGTGTCAGATCCTTTCACTCGCGCTCGTGCCTCGCGCAGTTTCAGGATGACAAGCGGCGCGGCGCGGTATCGTCCGGGCATGGGTCATCGGCCGTTCGAAGAAGGCATTCACCGGGAGTTTAAGGACAAGCTCGACTACGGCGGCTATCTGCGCCTCGATGCCATCCTCTCGGCCCAAGAGCCCCGCTCCGAGCATCACGACGAGATGCTGTTTATCATCCAGCACCAGACCAGCGAGCTTTGGATGAAGTTGATGATCCACGAGCTGCGCGCCGCCGTCGCTCACGTCCAGGCGGATCAGCTTGAGCCCTGTTTCAAGATCCTCGCCCGCGTCAAGCAGATCCAGCGGATGCTCTTCGAACAGTGGAGCGTCCTGGAGACCCTCACTCCGAGCGAGTACGCGCAGTTTCGCGGCGTGTTCGGGCAGGCGAGCGGGTTGCAGTCCTTCCAGTACCGGATGGTCGAGTTCCTGTTCGGCAACAAGGACGCGCAGGCGCTGCAGGTGTTCGAGCATCTCCGGAGCCCCATCCCTCAGAGTGGCTCTTCTCTGAGGGAGGGGGTTGGGGGTGGGAGATTCGCGAATGTGTACGAGGAGCTTGAATTTACGTTCAAGAGCCCTAGCCTGTACGACGAATTCCTCCGCCATCTCGCCCGGCGCAAGCTGCCCGTTCCTGCCGACAGCATTGATCGCGATTGGACGCAGCCCTATACCGAGAACGCCGATCTGCTCCCCGTCTTCAAGAAGATCTACGAGAACCCGCAGCTGTTTTGGGATGCCTACGAGATGTGCGAAAAGCTCATCGACGTCGAGGAGCATTTCGCCCTCTGGCGCTTCCGGCATGTGAAGACGGTGGAACGGATCATCGGCTTCAAAAGCGGCTCCGGCGGCTCGTCGGGCGTTCCCTTCCTGCGCGAGGCGGTGGGCATCCGCTTGTTCCCGGAGCTGTGGGATGTTCGGACGGTCATCGGGAGGTGAGGTTAGAGGAAAGAGGAAAGAGGAAGCCCTTCGTTCCTAGCCACTCCTCTCTCGTCTTTTGTCTCTTATCTTTTGTCTTTCCCCTTCGTCTTTCCGCTTTCCTCTAACCTCGAATCGCCGCGAAATGCAGCCTGTCGCTCGAATGCCGCGGCGGATTGAGGGTGTAGCTCGTGAAGGCTCGCACCTCCTCGAAGCCCGCCTGCGCAAGCATCGATCGAATCTCTTTCTCGCTGTAGGCCCGCTGCCGGTGCGTCTCAGTGAACTCCTCGCCGCGATACCAGAAACGCATGGTGACGGTGATTAGCCGGGTCTCAGGGTCGTAGTCGCCCACCCACTTGTACTGCAGTTTCGCGTTCGCGCGCATGTTCACCTGGTCGAACATGTGTTGCTCGAATGCGTAGGCGGCGTTCATGTCGAAGATGAACGATCCGCCGGGGTTGAGGTGGGCGTAGACGCGGTTGAACGCCATCTGCAGACGGGCCGGGTCCACGATGTTGTTGAGGCTGTCGAAGAAGGAGAAGGCGGCGTCGTACGTCTCGCCCATGTCCGCCTCGGCTGCATCGAAGACTTCATAGATGATGTCAAGCTTCTTGCGCTTCGCTTTCGCCCGCGCGACTTCGATCATTCCCGGGGAGAGATCGAATCCGCTCAACTCGAAGCCCTCGTCGGTGAGCATCTCGCACATCGTCCCCGTTCCGCAGCAGACATCCAGCATCGTGCGCGGCGTGTATTGCTGATGCGCGAGCAGCAGCAGATAGTAGCTGACCCACATCCGGTACGGCACCGACTTCATCAGCTCGTCGTAATACGGCGCGACCGGACCGAAGGACTCCATAAGAAGCTCCATCAGCTTAACTCAACCTGTAGAATGGAGGTGTGGCGGCGGACGAAACGGGGTGGTCGATCCAGTGGTTCAATGATCCGCAAGAGGCGGATGCGCTGGAATGCTCGCGCCTGCGCTCTATGACTCCGCAACAGCGCCTGGATGAGATGTTGGACTTAGTCGAACGCTTCGGGCGAGTAAGCGAAATACCATTTGTGCCTGTAATCGAGGTGATCGAGTGTGACTTGCTGATCAACCACGATCCAGGAATCCCTGGCACGACCTAACTGCGACGCCTTCATCGGACCACCAACCAGTCGCGTTAGCGTTGACCTCAGCAGATCCTAGCGGTTCTTGATCTGCTCCTCCGCCTTCTTGACTCGCCTATCCACTTTGATTAGGTAAAGAAACAGGCCGAACCACACCAGTAGCGGTGGGATGATTGCTATCTGCCATTCCTGCATTAAGTTCCTCCACTGCCTCCTCCAAGAGGCCCGCCCGCACCCGCATCCGGTACATCCAGATGCAGATCACGAGCATCAAGGCAAACATCGATAGAAAGATCGATCGATACGTCGAGTCGAATTCGTTTTTGATAATCGTCGTGCTCGGATGCAGCGAAAAGAGCACCCTAGGGAGCACGAAGATCAGAAACAGAACAGGGAGAATGCTCGCAAGCACGTACGCCGCGCTGTTGGCGGCTCGCTTTTGCGCATCCCCGTAGGCCGAGCGCAGAGCGAAGTATGCGCCGACGATCAGCATCACGATAAGAAACGAGGTCTGCCGTGGATCCCAACTCCAATAGTCGCCCCACTGCACCTTCGAAAAAATGATCCCCGTAGCGAGCGTCAGCAATCCGGTGAGCAGGGTGATCTCCATCGCCGCAGCGCACCGAACATCCCAGTTATTCTCTTTCGAGCGCAGATAACGCCACGCGAAATAGGGTGCGGCACAGACGAAAAGCGAGCATATCAGCGCGCATGGTAGGTGCCAAAAGATGATGCGGGCAAGGTTGTGGTTGGGAAAGTTCCCAGCGGGCGGCGCCTTCATGGTGAAGACGGTGGCCGCGCACATCCCCATTGCGAGCAGACTTTGTCCGAGTGCTTTCAACTTTTCCACACTGCCGCGTAAAGATAGGGGCCGATCGCCATCGAGATCGCGCCATAGCAGCCCAGGCCGAGGGCGTCCCGCGCTCCCACCGTGGCTCCCGGCTCGCCGAAGGCGACTCGCAGCGCGGCGATCCCTACGACGGTCAGCGGAAGCAGCAGCGGAATCGCGATCGCTCCGGCAAGCGCTCCCCGATTCGAGGCCTGGGCGACCAAGGCTCCCGCCAAGGTTACCCCTCCCGCTAGCGACGCGCAGGCCCCCATCATACTGCCGACAAAAAGCCAAGGCGAGGCCACGCTGACACGGGCGAAAAGGAAGAATAGCGTGCTCAAAATGACGGCGGTTAGGATCAGGAGCCCCAGATTAAACAGCATCTTGCCCCAGAACACCGCATGAGGCCGAGCCATGAGCCGCAGCAGATCCCCCGTACCGAGTTCCTCCTCAATCGTGAAAGTACGCGGCAGCGACACGATGCTGCTGAAGAGAAGCACGATCCAGAAGAGGGCGGCCGCGGTTGTCGGGTCCGTTCTCTTGTTGATCGTCGCGAAGGCGACGGCGACGACGGACACGATGCTGAACAGCCCGCTCGTCATCAGCCCCGTCTTAGTTCGTAGCTCGCTGGCGAGCTCTTTGCGGAAGATCGCGGTGATCTCGCGTCCCCAACTACTGGCCACGGCGCACTCCCAAAGTCACAGCTCCAGCTCCAGGTTGCCGAGCCGCTTTTCGCGCCCGTCGTTGGTTGCGAGCACTAGCGCTCCTCGAACCTTGTGCTCAGCGCAGACTCGCTCCACCAGGGCCACGCCGGCCTCGTCGAGCCCGGCACCGGGCTCGTCCAGAATGAGCACCCCGGGCTCGGGCTGGATCGCCAAGGCCAGTTTCAGCCGCGCCTTCATGCCTGTCGAAATCTTGCTCGTCACCAGACGCGCGGAATCGGAAAGGCCTACGCTCTCAAGCAATTCTTCGGCGCGCGGCTCGCAGCCCCGCAGTTCGCCTGCCAGCCTCAAGTGCTCAATCAGCGTTAGAGCCGGGTAGAGCGCCATGTCCAGGGCCGCCATCCCTAGGTCCGAGCGCGAATCAGCGACTCCCAGCGAAACCGTGCCCTCGCTCGGAGACACCAGCCCCGCCACCATCTTCAGAAGCGTCGACTTACCCGCGCCATTGCGCCCGAGAACCACCAACGCGTCGCCTTTGCCCAGTGAGAAGGAGAGGTTTCGGAAGAGCCAGCGGTCGCCATACCGCTTTCCAAGCCCTTGAACCTCTAGCATAGGATGAGTATAACCGTGGCTCCGGCATCCTGCCGGAGAGTGCTGGCGTCATCCTGCCGCCTGGAATGCCGGCTGGAAGCCGGCAGACACTCTCCGCCTGGAAGTCGGAGCCACGGCTCTGGTACAATGATCCGAACCTGTGGGAGGCTTAAATGCCACCTGCACCACTGGAGGACAGATTGAGACAGAACGTAAAGAAGCGGCCGCATTCGCCGCGATTTGAAGCCATCGCCAAGACCGTCGACCAAGAGGCCCCGCTTGAAGTCGTCGCAGCTATCGCAAAGGTCAAAGAGACCGCCAATGCTAAATTCGTCGAGGGTGTCGATCTCGCCGTCCGACTCGGCATCGACCCGCGCAAGGGCGATCAGAATGTGCGCGGCATCACCCAGCTTCCCCACGGCACCGGCAAGGTGCGCCGTGTGGCGGTGCTCGCCAAGGGCGATCTCGCCAAGCAGGCCGAAGAAGCCGGAGCCGACATCGTCGGAGCCGACGATCTGATCACGAAAATTCAGGCTGGCACGCGCGATTTCGATGTGCTTCTCGCCACCGAAGAGATGGCCCCGCAGATTGGCAAGGTAGGCCGCATCCTGGGCACCAAAACCCCCAATAAGCGTAACGGCACGATCACCAACAACATCGGTGCCGCCGTCAAGGAGATCAAGGGCGCGACCCGAATCGAATACCGCGCCGACAAGGCGGGCGTCGTGCATCTTCTCATCGGCAAGGTGAACTTCACCGAGGATCAACTACTCGAGAACTTCAAAGCGGCGCTCAATGCGGTGCTGAAAGCGAAGCCGACAAGCGCGAAAGGCAAGTACATCGAGACGATCACCCTCAGCGCAACCATGGGCCCGGGCATTCCTGTCGATGCCGGCCTTGCGAGCAAGCTCGCCCTCTGAGGACTCAAACACGAAGAAGCGGAGACACGGAGAATGAGGGCGGACAGATCCCCCCAAAAAGCTCCGTTCCTCCGTATTAAGCCCCAGGTGAGCGGCGAGACTTTCACATTCATGAAATCCAAGTGAGGCAGGCATTTTCGCTGTACTATGCCCTCGCCCGCGCAATGTCGTGAGGGATTAACCATGAATAGTTTAATGAAGAAAACAATTGCAGCCATGATGCTGCTCGCGTGCGTCTCGCTTGCAGCCGCGCAAGGTGGCGGACAAGGCCGCGGCCAGGGACGGCGCGGAGGCAACTCCGAGTTGAGCGTCGCCATGCGAGCAGATGTCCAGAAGGAGCTGAACGTCACCGACGATCAGAAGGCCAAGCTCACAGCGCTGCAGGCTTCAAATGCGCCGCAGCCCGGAGTAGCCAGCGGTGGCGCGGGCGGCGCTGGCGGTGGTGGCCAGCAAGTCGACCCGGCCGAGATGCAAAAGCGGATGGCCGCGAGGCGCGAAGAGCAGCACAAGGCGCTCACCGCGATCCTGAACGAGGGCCAGATGAAGCGCCTCGGCGAACTGCTCCTGCAGCGCCAGGGTTACGGAGCCGTCACCCAGGAAGCCATGCAGAAGACCCTCGATCTCAACGACGACCAGAAGTCGAAGATCAAGGATCTCGCCGCGAAGAATCAGGAAGCCATGACCGCGATTCGCCAGAAGCAGCGCGACCAGGAACTGACCCGCGAAGAGGCGACGGACGCTCAAATGAAGGCCACCAAGTCCTACAACGAAGCGCTCTCGGCGATTCTCACCGCTGACCAGAATGCCAAGTTCAAAGACATGCAGGGGAAGCCATTTACCTTCGACACTGGCACCGGAGGTTAGCGCGAGCGCTGTAGACGCAGGCTTTAGCCAGCGGAGCTTGGCACCGAAGTCTGTGTAGGGGCAAGGCATGCCTTCCCTCAGGTTGCGCACGGCCGGGCACGGCACACCGTGCCCCTACGGGTGAATGGGCTCGACAGGTAGGCCGAAGAGCGGTAGCAAGGCGTGCCTTTCCCTAGGGTTGCGCACTGCCAGGCACGGCACGCCATGCCCCTGCGGGTGAATGGACTCGACGGGTAGCTCGGAGCGCTGTAGTCGCCCTACTGCGGGGCGGGGCGTCGAGGGAATTGCTCGCCATCTTTGCACCACCTCGTCATATTGGACGCGTCACT
This sequence comes from Fimbriimonadales bacterium, assembly GCA_038202925.1. GTDB lineage: Bacteria > Armatimonadota > Fimbriimonadia > Fimbriimonadales > Fimbriimonadaceae > JAEVZK01. The sequence goes on from JBBREM010000008.1 coordinate 14,160, forward strand.
ACTCGACTCGCGGCGCGGAGTCCTTTTCCTTCTTCCAACGATACCAAATTGTCTCGTTGCTGCCCTGCGGATAGATTTTCCGCTTCAACCACCTATAAGGCTTGCCGATCCCGCTGCCGACAGCCGTGTTGACCTTGCTGCGCATGGCCAGGTGCGCCTCTTCGGGAGCCAGGCAGCCGAAGTGCCGCCTGTGCTTATAAACGTGGTAGATGTCTTCGCTCACGAGGATGTTGAACAACCAGGCAGACGACGGACGAACCCAGCCGAAGTTGATGCTGATCTGAAAGTCGATCAAATGCGGCCGACCGTCGGTCCCCAAGATGATATTGCCGCGCTTGTTCGAGTCGAGATAGATCACATTCTTAGCGTGGATCGCCCGCATCATGGCGTGCAGTTCGTCGAAGAATTCGGGCTTGATGGGATGGTCGTCGAGCGTGTTGATCGTCTGCCCCTCGACGTATTCATGGAAAAACCCGCGCCACCCATAGGATGGCCCGGCGCCGGGAATACCGGGGATGTCGCCGAGTTTCTTGTAGAGCTTCAGCTCATGTCTATTCATGAGCGCGGCGAAAGGCCGGAGCAGGAAGCCGCCAATGAACCGGAAATCCCCAATCTTCAGCACCTTCGCCGCGCCGGATTCGGCGCGATATAGCACGTTGACCGAGAAGAAGTCGTCTTTGAGGATGCGCTCGTAGTTGTATTGGACGCCGTCGAAGGTGAAGCTGGAAGGGTAGGAAGCCATGAGACGGTGCCGGGCGCCCCAACAGTATATCCGGGAAGCCCCTCCCTCAGTGAAGCCGAACGGGTGGGGGAGGGAGATAGGCGCGGTTCCGACTTCGGGGCACTGCGCTGGCTAAAGACCGGCGGCTACAGCCCTTCGGGCTCGCAAATCCCGATTTGGGCCCGAAGTTTGGCGCTGTAGGGGCAAGGCGTGCCTTGCCCGCGAGCCGTCAGCCTGAGCGAAGAGGCGAGTGGTGCGAGCCTCGTAGTCGAAGGACCGCCGTTCACGCGTCCTGTTGCGGCGATCCTTCGACTCGCCCGCCGGGGAGGCGTCCCCCTCAGGATGACGGCGCGCAAGGCTACACCCGGATGTAGACCTTGTAGCTGTAGGTCAGCTTCACGGTCTTCCCCGGCTCCACGGTCTGCGTCCACTCCACCAGCGCCCGGCTGTTCACATCCCGCAGCCCCCGCGCCGTCTTTGTCACCTTCGCCAGAGGCGAAGTCGAGATCACCTCGCCGGTCAGCAATTTCCGAACCCGCACGGTTGCTACTTTTGCCTGTCGATTAACCAGCGTCAGCGTGCCCTGCAGCGTAACGAGATCGTGCGTAGCCTGCTTGTAGGTGTTTTGCAGCGCGCCGCGCTCGCGAGCCGTCTCCTCCTCAAGCTGGTCGGCGGAAATATCCACCGCCTTCGTGATCTTCAGCTCAGCTTTGCCGCCGACCGATGCGTAGCGCATCATGTCCTGTCCGAGCATCTGGTTGTCTTTGAAGATAGTCGCCGCGCCCGTGGAGAAGGGCATTTTCGCGGTGTTCGTGAACCGAATCGTGTGCCAGATATCCTCCCGCTGGTCGGAGGGAGGCGTGGGGCGGTAGGTGGCATCCATCACGAAGTCGTCGATGTCCCAGGTGTACAATTCCTCATAGGGCGCATCGGCGGTTAGCACCACGAAGTACGCCCGCTCCCCTTTCTTAAGATGCACATTAGGCTGGCGGTAAAAGAAGAGGTCTTCCGCTTGGAAGCCGCCCAGTTCGCTCGGCGGCATGGAAGCGGCAAAGCTCTTATCGTCAAAGGCTGCCGATCCCTGGTTCATCATCATCTCGTTTGGGCGACTTCGGTACAGCGCCTGAGGCGATCCAACCCCGCTGATCATCGACATGAACTGGTTCATGTCGCCCGGCATCGTCAGCGGTTCGGGAAGGGATGCAAAGGGCAGGTTAGGGAAGCCGGTGATAAATCGCGCCTCGACGCCGTTCAAGTCCTCGAGATCGTTCATCGCCGTCGCCTTGCCGACGATGTTGAGCGTCTTATCGTCCTTCAGCGTCACCGCGTAGCTCGGAGCCCACGCCATCCCGCGCTCGAGGCTGATCATGTAGATCGATCCGCTTCCATCGGTCGTGAACTGCAGAGCCCGGTCCCTGCTATTGGTCGTGATCGTATACGCCGCTCCGGCGGGAAATTCGATTCGACGAATCTCGCCGCGCTGGATCATCGTGACGGTTTCGCCGTTCTCGCTTTTCAACAGCACGGTATCGCCGTTGACGCCGACGATCGTGCCCGTGATGACGCCCATATTCACTGTCGTCAGCGTCACCTTCTTGCCCACGTTGAGCCGCAAAAACTCATCGAAGGATCCCGCCTGGGTTGTTGTCGACACCTCTCGCAGCACGTTCTTAACGCTGGTCAGGTGCATGTTTCCGGAGGTCGTCAGCCACAGCGTGCCGAGCGACGCCTGCGGAATTTTTTCCAGGAAGTGTTCTCCCGCTCCCGTCACGGGCATCTCGCGCACGAGGATGACGTAGCCGTTCTTAAACATCGATGCGAGCGCGATCTTTGAGGTGATCGCGCGAGGGGTCTGCAGAGTGAGGAGCGCGGCAAGAGCAAAACCAATCATGTTGCGATTCTGACGCATGGCCGCATGCCCGCATTACGGCTCTTGCCCTCGGCATGGTGTACGCTAAACGAACCATGAAAGCCCTGACGCTTCTTGTCTTGCTCTCCGCAAGCGCCGCCTTCGCACAGAAAGCGCCGCCCAAGCTGGATATCTCCATGCGCGTTTTCCGCACCCAGTCGTCGGTCGACACGATGAAGGTGAAGGCGATCGGCAGCCGACAGACCAAGACGTCGCCGACCATCCTCATGGTCACGCCCGCCGAAGCCGCGCGAATCGAGAAGCTCTACACAACCGCCGCCGACCTCGCCGGAGCGCCCCGACTCCTCACCATGAGCGGCCAGCAGGCGGAAATCTTCGCCGGCGAAAAGGACGGCAGCTATGTCTCCTTCCAGGTACTGCCGACCAACCGCAACAACGACATAACCACGTTGCAGATGTCCCTTAAGCTCGTCACGATCGTCGGAACCCATCGCATCACACGATCGGCCACAATGACGGCGAAGGTGATCGAAAATCGCAGGCTTCTCATCATCGAAGACCCTCGCAGCGGCGAGCCGGGATTATTGGCAATCCTGTCGTGCAGGCGCGTAAAGTAGAGCCATCGAGACGTAGAAAAGAGGCACCCCGGTGAAAGTCGGAAGGTGCATTTTTGTCTACCTATCCGTGATACTCTTTTAGAAGATGCCTCAAGACAAGATCGTCGTCGTCGGTGCCCGCGAGAACAACCTCAAGAACATCACCGTGGAAATCCCGCGGGACAAGCTCGTGGTGATCACCGGGCTGTCCGGCTCGGGCAAGTCGTCACTCGCTTTTGACACGATCTACGCGGAAGGCCAGCGCCGATACGTCGAATCGCTAAGCGCCTACGCGCGGCAGTTCCTTGGCCAGATGGACAAGCCCGACGTTGACCATATCGACGGCCTTTCGCCCGCCGTCTCGATCGATCAGAAGAGCGCCTCCAAGAACCCCCGCTCGACGGTTGGCACCGTCACGGAGATCTACGACTATCTGCGTATCCTCTACGCCCGCGCTGGAGTCCCCTATTGCCCCAACGGCCACGGACCCATCGAAAGACAGTCCACCGATCAAATAGTCGACGCGGCAAAGGAACTTCCCGAAGGGACGAAGCTGCAGATCCTCGCTCCGGTCGTCCGAGGCCGCAAGGGCGAGTATAAGTCGGTGCTTCAGGAGGTCAACAAAGCGGGCTACGTCCGCGTACGAGTCGATGGCGAGACGTACGAGGTCACCGACGACATCCCGATGGATCGCTACAAGCAGCACACCATCGAAGTCATCGTCGACCGGCTCGTGCTCAAGCAAGGCATCGAGCGCCGTCTGACCGATTCCATTGAGGCAGCCCTGAAAATGGGTAAGGGCTTAGTGACGCTTAGCTACGAAGCGCCAAGTGGCTCCGGCTTCCAGCCGGAGAGTGCTTCCGGCATCCTGCCGGAAGAGCAGAGGCAGGATGCCTCTGCCACTCAGCGCTTGGAAGGCGATGCCACGGTGGTCGTCGATCGCCTCTTCTCCGAGTCCTACTCCTGCCCGGAATGCGGCTTCTCCATGCCTGAGCTTGAGCCGCGTATGTTCTCCTTCAACTCCCCGTATGGGGCCTGCCCGGAGTGTACTGGCCTCGGCACCAAGACCGAATTCGATCCCGATCTCATCTGCCCCGATCCCAACACGCCGCTGCGCAACGGCGCGATTCTGCCGTTTGTTTACAAGTCCGGCGAGGTGAAGGACTGGTGGCCGGAAATGCTCGACGCGGTCGGGCGAGCGGAAGGATTCGACGCTGAACAGCCCGTGAAGTCGATTTCCGAGAAGGGCATGCACGCGGTCTGGTACGGCCTCAATCAGCCCATCACCGTGCACATGAAGTACGGGCGCGGCGAGCGGAAATTCAACACGAAGTGGGACGGCGTGCTCGCCGCGCTAAAGAAGCGATACGAGAGCACTGAAAGCGAATGGGTTCGCAACGACCTCCAGCAATACATGGCCACCAAACCGTGCCCGGCGTGCCTGGGCCGCAGGCTGAAGCCGGAAGTGCTCGCCGTCAAGCTTGCCGGCAAAGACGTCTCGACGGTGACAACCATGTCCGTCGAGGACTGCCACAAGTTCTTCACCGGCCTGCAAACGAAGCTGAACAAGCGCCAACTCGCCATCGGCGAGCGCGCAGTGAAAGAAATTATCGAGCGGCTCCGGTTCCTGAGTGACGTGGGTCTCAACTACCTGACGCTCGATCGAAACGCCCGCACCCTCGCCGGGGGTGAAGCCCAACGCATCCGCCTTGCCACCCAAATCGGCAGCGGTCTCATGGGCTGTCTCTACATCCTCGATGAGCCCAGTATCGGCCTCCACCAACGCGACAATCGCAAGCTGATTGAGACCCTGATCCGCCTGCGAGACCTCGGCAACACCGTCCTCGTGGTCGAGCACGACGAGGAGACGATGCTCTCCGCCGACTGGCTCATCGAGCTCGGCCCCGGCGCCGGCGAGCTCGGGGGCGAGATCGTTGCTCAAGGGAACGTCGAGGCGTTTCTCAACAGCGACTGCGAGACGGCGCAGTATCTCAAGGGCACGAAGGAAATTGAAATTCCCACGAAGCGGCGAAAGCCAAAATCCCCTCTCCCCTCCGTGGGAGAGAGCTAGAGCCTGCCTGAGCGAAGCGGAGCGGAGCCGAATGGGGTGAGGGGGCGTCGCCCGAGATCCCCAGTTCCTTAAACACCACGTGCTCTTTCACACCGAGCCTCTTCGCCTCGTAGGCTTCTTTCAGGGCCTCATCCCGCTTGTTCTCCCGCAACAGCACGATCGCAAGGTTCGCGTGATACATCCCCAAGTTCGTATTCATGGCGATTGCCTTGCGGATTTCCACCTCGGCTTCCACGAACTGGCCCTTCATCGCCAGCGCCGAGCCCAGCCCCGCGTGTCCATCGAGGCTGTTCGGATTCAGCTTAATCGCCTGGCGATACCAAGGCTCCGAGTCGGCCCATTTGCCCTGATATCCAAGGGAATTGCCCAACCCGGTCGCCCAGTCGGCATTCTTCGGCGAGAGCCGCACCGCCTCCCGGTAGCTCGTCTCCGCCTCGGCGTACCGGCCCTGACCCATGAGGGCGAGGGCCAGCGAGCCATGGGCGTCGCCGTATTTGGGATTCAAGCGCGTCGCCTCGCGATATTCCTGCTCGGCCTCCGGATACCGCGCCAGCATGTATAGCATCGTGCCGTGGGTCACGCGGTGGTTGGCATTCTTCGGATCGAGCCGAACCGCCTCAGCCGCTTCAGGCTCCGCTTCGGCGTACTTGCCTTGCTTGTAGAGGCCGATGGCGCTCGCCGCTTTCGGATCGCCTGCGCTCGGTCTCTTTATGAGCGCGCCTATCAAAGAACCGGCCGCTCCCGCGTAGTCCTTATTGTTAAGAGCCGTTATGGCATCGTTAAGCGACTGGGCCTGCGTTTTCTGCGGTTGCTGGGCGGGATTGTTTGCGCCCTGCGGATTCGAATTCGGGACCGAGTTCGTGTTGGGATTGTTGGGAACGTTCGTGATGTCGGCGGGCTTGCCTGACCAGCCCACCGCAACCACTTGCGTTCCGATACTCGCCTTGGTGCCCACATAGGAATCCGGGAAGCCGTTTATGTCGAAGTCCTTTCCGTCTCCGCGCAGCAAGTCGACGACCCGTGTCTGCATTGTTCGATAGCGCGGCTCCCAGCCGTGCAGCACATTTGGCACCCGCGTTCGGTAGGGCGGTTCGAGCCCTCCGAACGATGAGCTGATTCGGACGGTGCAATCGTTCTCCTCATGGTTGAACACGCATTCCCGGAAGTAGTTGAGCAGATCCTCCTTCGGACCGAACGACTTCGTCTTCAATGCCGCCGCATCTTCAAACTGGCCCAATTTTCGGAAAGTGTCTTGCATCGCTGAAATTGGGCAAGCCGACCAGATCTTGCCCATCCTGCTCGCATAGAATCCGCCGTAAGCGGTCTGCACGGTTTGGTCGTCGCACACGCCGGCGATCGCATGAGAGGGAATCGGTGTCGGACCGATCGAGGCCAGAGCCTTGCTGCCGGGGATCTGATCTTCAAATCCACCGGTGAAGAGCCCTGATCCGAAGGTATGAACCCCGACTCGAAACATGTCGAGCCATGCGCCGGCGATCGACTTCCCATCCTGCGAAACCTGCTCGTAACCGTTGAACAGCCGGCAAATATCGCTGCCCCTGTTGGTTGTGCTGATCGTGACCAGACGGTGGATATCCCCCATGCCGTAATTGGCTGCTCGGTGATAAAAGCATCCAAGCTCCTCGCACTTCCAGGGGTCGGTGTAGTGCGCTGCCGGCAGCGGGTTGTTGAGGTGATAGCCCCGCGCGTAAACGCGGGTGATAACTCCGCCCTGGCTGTGACACACCACGTCAGCCTGAGTCGCAACGTACCCTTCCTCGCGCATCTTAGCGATCACAGTCTGGATGCCGTCTTTGTTGCGGAAGACGGTGTACATGTTGTCTTTAAAATTGCTTGGATTTTCGTTTCCGTTGGTGCTTTCCCAGTCCACGCAGGACACGAACTCCCACCCGGACATTTCAAGCTTCTGCTTCATCGTCACGGGAGAATCGTCGGCTTCGTCTCTCGTCTGCCAGCAGGCCACCGGATCGTCGTAGGTCCCGTGTACCAGCACGATGGGGGGCCGGACAAGGTGCAGTTTCAGGTCGCCGCCGGGCACCCCGGAGCCGGATGCCGGGCTGAATGAGAACGAAACCCCAACATTCGGATCGAGAGTGCTGCTGTAGTACGACGGTGGCCGGTAAAGGGCGAAGGCGTAGTGGAGCTTCTTCTTGCGCGGATCGTCGACCGTTTGCGCTTCGACGCTCGGCGATCCGTTGGCGATGAATGGGTTTCCGACGATTGGGTAAAGCGCGCCGCTGCCCGAGCTGATGGCAAACTTAACCTTGCCATCCGATGGCGCTGCCACGCGCAGCAAAACCAGCGACGCGCCATCGCACGCCACACCCTTGATTGCCGGCGCAGGCATGTTCTGAACCATGCGATCGACAAGGCCCGGCCGCAAATTTGCTTTCATCGGCAGAGTCAGCGAGTCGGCGCTGTTGATGTCATAGAACCTCTGGGGGTCGATGGCATCGAAGGTCGCTCGCTCGCCGGTATCCTGCACCGCTTTGTAGATGCTCATCGTGTACGTGCCGTTGAGTGGATCGTCGCTTGGGCTGGTCCACTTTGTAGCCGGACTAACCACCGATATCTCGTCTCCCGCCCGAGGACGCCAAAGGAAATCATAACTGTGGCTTCCTTGGAAGGCGGGATAGTCGGACCGTCCCGAGAGGTGGTAGATCTCGAATGGCCGGTAAACCGGATCACTACCGATCAGGAGCTCGACCCCCATGTGTTTCGTGGGCAGACCGAACGTCCAATACGGATCGGTGAACGTGTAAAAGCCATCGCAAGCCCGTCCCATACCAGAGCTGCTGGTGCCCTCGATATGAACGACGTACATCGTGATATCGTCGCCCTTCACGCCCGTCTTTGTTTCGGGGGCGCCAATCGTGACGGAGCCACTGAAAACCTTGTCTCCCTTGGCGTAGCCTTCCAGCTCGTTATTGCCCTGAAGAGACGTAGCGATGAGTAGTGCAGCAACGGCAAACATATTGCGCATTATGTGACGGTTCCCGCCAAGGTTAGCAGAGTAGTTCAAAATCGCCGAAAGGAGCGCAGAAACGCTTCTCTACGACGTGACAACCCGTCTTTCAATAACGTAGACTAGAGTGCGGTATGGCTGAGGGTTGGATTACGCTAAAGAATGCCAGGGGCAACAACCTCCAAGGGATCGATGTGTCGATTCCGCTCGGCCTTTTCGTCTGCGTCACCGGCGTCTCCGGTTCGGGCAAATCGACGCTCATCCAGGACACGCTTTTTCCGCGCCTGATGTACGAAGTCTACGGCACGCGCACGGTCTGGGAGAAGCACGACGGCGTTACCGGCCTGGAGCCCATCGACAAGGTGATCGACATCGATCAGTCGCCCATTGGTCGAACTCCGCGCTCCAATCCCGCCACCTACACCGGCACGTTCGACATGATCCGCGAACTGTACGCGATGACGCAGGACGCCAAGCTGCGCGGATATCGGAACGGGCGGTTTAGCTTCAACGTGAAGGGCGGCCGCTGCGAGGCGTGCAAGGGAGACGGCGTGCTTAAGATCGAAATGGTCTTTCTCCCCGACGTCTACGTGCCCTGCGAGGTCTGCAAAGGGAAGCGATACAACCGCGAGACGCTCGAAGTCAAGTACAAGGGCAAGAACATCCACGAAGTCCTTGAGATGACCATCGACGATGCGTGCGACTTCTTCAAGCCAATTCCCAAGATCTTCCGCAAGCTCGAAACGCTTCAACAGGTCGGCCTCGGCTACATCCGCATGGGCCAGCCCGCGACGACCTTGAGCGGCGGAGAAGCCCAACGAATCAAGCTGGCCGCCGAGCTAAGCAAGCGCCAAACCGGCAACACGATGTACATCCTCGACGAGCCGACCACCGGCTTGCATTTCGCCGACGTGGCGCGCCTGCTCGGCGTACTGCATCGCCTCGTCGACCAGGGCAACTCGGTCCTCGTCATCGAGCACAACCTGGACGTCATCAAGACGGCCGACTGGCTCATCGACATGGGGCCGGAAGGCGGGAACGGCGGGGGGCGGATTATCGGAGTAGGCACGCCCGAGGAACTCGCTGGAAATCCAAATTCGCACACCGGCCGCTACCTCGCCGAGATGTTCGATCGGCGACATCATCCCTACAAGCGTCAACCCAAGAAGGCGCTTATCGCGGCCGAGAATCGATCCGACCTCGCTGCGGTCAAGTAGTCGGAGACGCGATCAATAGTTGCACTTTGCAAAGTTACGTACTAATCCTAGTTTTTCTGAACTCGCGCTACTTCGGCCTGAACTAGGCCGTCATGTTGGCATGGAGCAGCTTGGTAGGACTAAGCGCATAGTGCACGTCACACCTTTCTCTGCCGCGCGTCGGTTGAGTCACAGGATGCTCGCTTTTTCCCTTGCCTTCCTCGGCGCGACCGCCATCTCCCTCGCCTCCGGCAAGCAAGATTCCTCGCCGGTTGGCTACACGAAAGCCTATGCCGCCCGGGTTCCAATGCACATCGTGCAGATCGACAGCGAAAGCCCTAATGTGAACCTCGCCGTCGTCACGCCAACTCGTGGGATCGGTACCCGCGAGAGCTGGGCGAAGCTGATCGGCCGCGCGCGGCCCGTCGCCGCCATCACTGGCACCTACTTCGACACCGCATCCGGAATCCCGATCGGATCCATCGGCGTTGCCGGCCATTCGGTTTTCAGCGGCTCGATCGGCACCGCATTCATGTTCACCTCTACTGAGGGCCCGACCATCGACTGGGCGAAGCCGCTCAGGGCTTTCGACTTCGCCAAGGCGCAGATGTTTCTTCGCGCCGGCCCGCGCCTCCTTGAGCACGGCAAGGTGGCGCTTTACCCCCGCGATGAAGGCTTTCGCGACCCCGCCGTGTTTCAGCACAAGAAGCGCACGGCCTTGGCCGTCACGAGATCTGGCAAGCTGCTGCTCGTCGCCGTCACCAAACCGGTCCTGCTCCGAGAGTTCGCCGCCGCGCTCAAAGGCATCGGCGCCGTCGACGCCATGTGCCTCGACGGCGGAGACTCCACCGGCCTCTACTACCGCGGCAAGAGCATTGTCGCCCCCAATCGCGCCCTCACCAACGTCTTGGTCGCTTATGAGAGCGTGGACAGCTACGAAGGCAAGGTCGCCGAGCTTAATCCTAGGACCATGGCGCGCATCCACGTCCCGAGGCGGTAGACACAAAGGCGTGCAAGCCCTCGATTCGCTCAGACAACTCAATCCGCAGCTTGTCGGCTACGGCAGCGTTGCCGCCATTGGGCTCGGCGCGTTTATCGCGTTCCGTCTTGCGCGTCGCATTGTCGCGCTTGGATATTTCGTTCTGTACTTCTTCATCGGGTTCGCCATCGTCTTCGCAGCGAGCGCGTACGCGACCAAGAGCTTCTCGGTACCGCTGTCAATGCCAATCGTCGGAGGGCTCGCCTTCGCGGCGGTAGCCAGCGCTATCCGCGCCAAGCTGATGCGTATCGTCAGCGCGATCATGATGATCGCCCTCTTCGGCCTCGCCGGCAAGTATTGGAGCCAATACGCGAACGAGCGCAAGCCTGGAGGCGACAAGAGCGCCCAAGCCCAGCAGACCGGGATCGCTGCTCATGCGCTTCAGAGTGCGAAGTCTGAGTTCAGCGCGATCGCCGAGATGCTGCCAAGAGATGCCAGCGGAAAGATCAAAGCCGGCTGGATCAAGCCGGAGGAATTGCAGGGGCTTGGCGTCGATGCGAAAGACCTCAAATCTGTGAAAGAAAAGCCCGCCTGGCACACCTGGCTCACCGGGCTGTATCAGGAGGAGCAGACTGAACTGGGCGTCTGGACCGACGGCGGCACGCCGGAGCAAGCGAAGAAGAGCCTGAAGCTTCGACAGCGGTAACCGATCCCACTTGCTGCCCGGGAATCCAGCAGGTTCATTTGAGTCTGTGGATTCCCGCGTTTCCCGGCTGTTTAACTTTGATGTAATTGCAATTGGGATGTTGGTCGGCCTAAACCGTAAGGCGGCAGCTTCGCTACCGCACTCCGAAGGCGGCTTCGCCGCAGCGCGATTTGGTGCTGATGGGTGGTCACATCAAAAAAGAGCTGGAAAGGCGATTTTGTCAACTATGTTGTTGGCGCTGCGGGATGGATGCGGGCGGGCCTGCGCTGATCGGGATTCGAGATTCTTCGCGCGGCTATGCCGCTTGATCTCCCTCCCCCTACCCCCTCCCTCAAAGACAAACCACTTTGAGGGAGGGGACCTCGCTCACGAACGGGCAGTCCGTGCTACCAGCTCTCGGATCATCACCGCAAGCCGCCGCTTCCGCTCACTCGCAAGCTCCTTCGCCGTCTCCATGGAAACTCCCACCAACGAAACCTGGTGTCCCGGGCGCAGCTGCGCCAGGCGGTCGAGATCGGCCGTGCATACGAACCCGACCTTCGGGTAGCCACCGATCGTCGGCCCATCCGGACCGATCACGATGAGCTGGCCGCTTGGCGTCCGCTGGATCGCTCCCATGCATGCCGGCTCGCTGATTCGCTCCTCGTCCGCCACCGCACCGAGCCGGTCGAGCCGGATGCCGGTTCGGTCCGAGGTATTTGAAACCACAAGCCGCGTCTCCCCTTCAAAACCAATCACACGCAATTGGTTAGAAGGCGTGAGAGTGCTAGAGCCTTCCAGGCTCCTGTCATCCGGCTGGAAGCCGGAGCCACATCCAAGGACATCGCCGGGTGAAAGCACCCGCCCCGCCCGGCCCAGCAGCGAGTCAATGCCCTCTGGCACAAATCCGCCCGGCACCATCACATAAGCCCGATATCCGCCCTTTCCAACCGTGACTGTCACCGATGACGTCACAGAGGAGCCGTTCCCGACCCCGCCTTCCACTAAAACATCCGGCCCGACCACCGCGACCAAACAAGGCAAGGAAAACTGCAACGACAACGACCCATTAGCCAATTCGACCGCTAAAGCCCCTTCCCCTTGCGGGATGTTTATGCCCGGGAGGGGGAAGGGGTTGGGGTTGGGGGTGTTTCCCACGAGCGCGCAGGCCATGAGGTACGACTCCTGATCAAATGCCCCGCCCCAGGGCACGCCGAACTTCCGGTACCCCGTGACCAGCGGACCATGCAGCGACGCGTGGCCGATCAGCCGCTCGATCAGCGCGCTCAAGCGCCGACCTCGTACCCCGCGTCCAACAGCGTTTTACACACCAACTCGGCAAAGGCAAGCGCATCCTCCCCGTCGCCATGGAGGCAAATCGAATCCACGACCGGAGCCAGCCGCAGCAACTGCGCCTTGATCAAAGCGGGATGGGTCAACAGCGCACCAGGCTCCCCACGAGGGACGAGCGTCCCGTCCTGTCGGTATTTCCGATCGGCGAAGCCTTCCCGGAGCAGCGAAACCTCCGCCCGCTTCGCGATCTCCTCATGCGCCGTGCCGCCCAGCCCCATGAGGGGCAGCCGGTGGACGCGCAGCAGCATCCCGAGCGAGCCCGCACCCGGAATCCTGCCGATGGCGATGCCGATCGGGTCCTCCGGGATCAGCACCCGCCAACGGTCGTCGGTCGGCACCCAGCTTTCCGGCAATATCTGCGCGGTCTGGTTGTAAAACGCGCCGTGCGGCTTCAGGTAGTCGGGCCGCGCGGCGGTGGCGAAGCGCGCGACTTGGTCGAAGATGCTCTTCAGGAACTCACGCTGCTCGCCCACCTCCATCTCGCGCCGCCCCATCGAAGCCCGGTCCGGGAAGCCCGGATGCGCGCCGATCCGCACTCCCTTGGCGAGGCACATCGAGATCGTTGCTTGGGTCAGTTCCCACGATCCGGCATGTTCGCCGCAGCAGATGTTGGCCGAGGTCGCGAACTCCAGCAGCGCCTCATCGTGGACGAAGCCTTCGCCGATATCGACGTTGAGGTCGACGCGCCGCTCGTTACCCAGAATCAAAGCCGCTCACTCCGCAGCCGCTCGAATTCGGCGGCGTCGATGGGCGAAAACCGGACCCGGTCGCCGGCCTGGATCGGGAAGTAGCCGTCGGCGACATCCACGAGCGTCAAGGGCGTGCGCCCGATCAGCGCCCACCCCCCGGGCCGCGGCAACGGATAAACCCCCGTCTGCCGCCCTGTAATCCCTACCGACCCCGGCTCCACCCGGGCCCGAGGCTCCGGACGCCGCTTAACTCCCGCCAGCCCTGCCGGCAGGTAGCCCAAATAGGCGAATCCGGGGCAAAACCCGACCGCGTAGCATGTGTACTCGATAGAGCAATGCAGCCCCGCCACCTCTGCCGGAGTTAGCCCTAGCTCACGCAAATCCTCGCCAAGCTCGTAGCAGACGGGGATCAGATGAGTCCGAGCTTCCCGGCTCTCCTCCTCCTTGATGGGAGTGGGGGTGATCGGCTGTCGCCCAACTATTCCGTCCGCACTGAAAACGTCGGAGAGCACCCCAGGATCAAACCCAGCCTCGACATAAACCCCAACCGTGTCATAGCTGGCAACGGCCTCAATAACACCCGCCAACCCCGCCGCCTCCAAAGCTCGAGCCGCTTCATAAGCGGGCAGCGGGAGATCGCGCAAAACGAAGGCCCGATCCCCCATCGCCGCGACGCGCATGCCGCCATACTACTGCGCTGGGGAGGAGCAAGCGTCAAACCGGGCTCAGAGCTTACGATCGCGCTCCCTCCTTTGAATAAGGGCGGGGTGGTTGTCTGGCTGCGGCCGACTTGTATGGCGGCACCTCCGACCACCCACCTGGCCCTCCCTCAAGGGAGGGAAGTTTGCTCCCCACTCCGCCATCCGCCCTTTCGTGAATCCGTCAGAATCACACCATGATCGCCGCGCTTGCGCTTGCCGCAGTTGCCTACACCAAGATGACCCTCGACGGGTGGACGATGCAGGTGGAGACGGCCTTGATGCGCAAGCCCGAGTGGCTGGATGCGCGGTGGGAGCTGCATGACCACCTCTACCGCATCTCCCGCGTCGTGCCGGATCAGCCGCTTGCCAAGCTCCGCAAGGTGGTGATCTGGATCCACATCAACGATCACGTCACGCAGTGCATGGCCTACCATCCGGCCGCCGATTGGCTGCGGGAGCATGGCGCGAATCCGAACATGGAGCACGGCATCGAGATCGGCAACGCCAAGACGTTCCTGAACTGGACCTACGAGCAGCCGTGGATGGTGCTGCACGAGCTGGCCCATGCCTACCACTATCTCTACCTCGATAAAGGCGAGGAGAACCCGGGGGTGAAGGCCGCCTACGAGAGCGCGATGAAGGCGAAGCGGTACGATGACGTGCTGCATTGGAACGGCAAGCGAGTGAGGCACTACGCCTGCACCAACCCCATGGAATACTTCGCCGAGGCGACTGAGGCCTACTTCGGGCAGAACGATTTCTATCCATTCAACAACGCGGAACTGCGCACCTACGACCCGGAGACCTTCGCGCTGATGGAGAAGATTTGGGGGAAGCCGCAGAAGCGGTGGTAGATGGCCGCCCCTCACTGGACCACCGCCGCCCAGGGCGACTCGTCGCTCTTTCGCCTCGCCGTCGTGGGGGAGGGAACCGATTTCGAGCTGCTGCCCTACGCCTTCAACGCCGGGCTCAAGTCGATTCCGGTCGATTGCGAAGTCCGCGCCTTTCGCGTTCCGGTCGAGGAGTTTCCCGACGCCGTCGCTCATATCTCGGCCTCGGGGTACCGCGCAATTAGCGTCGGCAATCCGCTCAAACCGGAGGCCGCCAAGATCGCGAAGGAGTTCTATGTGGTGCGTCACGGGCTCGGCGTGGCGAATGCCCTGCGCCTTGGTCTCGACGTCTACGCGCAGAACACGGAGGTGCCCGCGTTCACCTCGAAGATCGCCCAGTTTGAGCCATCGACGGCGCTCGTGATGGGCTCCGGCCGCGCCGCCAGGTCGGCCGTGATGAGCCTGTTCGAGTGCAATTGGAAGGTGCGGATATGGAACCGCAACGTCATCCGCTCCAAGCCGTTTGTCACGCTCTTCGAGCGTTACGGCAAGGTCGAGCAGGTGTCGTCTCCTGATCCCACGGGTTGCTCTATGATCGTAAACGCGACCCCGCTCGGAGTGAAGATCGGCGAGCAGCCGCCCGTGCAATGGGCCAAGGCCCGTCCGAAGACGATCGCGATCGACTTCGTCTACCGGCAGGTAGCGACGGAGTTCCTGCGCAGCGCGTCGTCGCGGGGCTTCAGGACGATCGACGGCCGCGAACTGCTCATCGAACAAGCGGCCCTCGCCATCGAGTGGTGGACGAACAAGCACGCCCCCCGCGAGCCGATGCTGCAGGCGATCAGCTTCCGGAAGCCCATGTAACTGTCATCCCGAACTTGCGAGGGAGGTTTTGACACTGATGCGGCCCGCATATCGGCAACCGGCTTACTACGGGCAGATCCTTTCAGTTCGCTAGCTCATTTCCAGGATGACAAGTTGTAATTGTCATCCTGAAACTGCGCGAGGGACGAGCGCGAGTGGAAGGATCGCTCCTGCTGCCGCGTTGCCTTCGTGCATCCGCACTACTGACGATCCTTTCAGTTCGCAAGCTCACTTCCAGGATGACGAGTTGTGGGGCTTCAGGAGCGGATGTGCAAACATCCTGAACGATGTTTGCCAAGCGCGGTATCTGGTGCGGATCGAGCGAAGCCGGACTAACTGATCAGTCCGTCGCCGACTACGTTGGGCGCATGGCCGACGCCGGCTTCAACCTGATTCTGGTCCACCTCAAGGGCGGAGACGGCCGCATCTGTTGGCCGAGCGTGCGGTTTGCCGAGATCGTCGCCCCTGACTACCAGGACTTCGACCTCCCTGACGCGCTCCTGAAGGAATGCCGCAAGCGAGGCATCGAGCTGCATGCCTGGTTCATCGACTACTACGAGGGCGAGAACGGCGCTGCCTATCGGCAGCACCCCGAATGGGCAGCCCGAAACGCCCGCGGCAACACCACCGCCGACGAGACCCTGCGCGGCAAGCGATATAACGCCGTGTGGATGTGCCCCGCCCGCCGCCCGGGCTACACCGACCAATGGCTCGTCCCGCTCCACGAGGATTTCGCCGCGAAGTACGATTTCGACGCCATCCACCACGACTACATCCGCTACCCTGGAGACCTCGCGCCCGATCAGTACTGCTTCTGCGACTACTGCCTCGAGCAGATCCCCCGCTGGGCCGGATTCGTGAACGACGCCTATCCCGAGGAGCCCTTCTTTCACGAGCTGTACGACCGCCCCTATCTCGAGGCCCACTGGGAGCAGAGCCCGCGCGTCCTCCCTGCCAACTGGAGCAGTCTCGACCGCGCCAGCAAGTCTAGGTTCCTGCTCGAAGGCAGTTTCTTCCAGACCGGCCGCCCTGATCTCGACTACTTTTTCTACACCTACCGCGTGGAGGCCGTCGTCGCCTTCGCCCGCCAGGCCCGCGAGGCCGTCACCAGAGCCCGCCCCGGCATGAAGATCTCCGCCGCCGTATTCAAGGATCCCATCCACAGCGGGCGCTTCATCGGCCAAGACTGGCGTCGCTTCGAGGGGCTCGTCGACCAGTTCCTGCCCATGGACTACCGAGACCACTATCCGGGCACGTTCGATCAGTACCTCGCGCTACTCAAGGAGTCGATCGAGCGTCAGAAGACCTACACCCAGTCCGAACTCATCCCCGGCATCGCCCTCAACTTCCTCTACAAAGAAGAGCCCAACGGCCCCTACCCGCCCGAAAAGCTGGAGCGCGCCGTTCAGGCGATCGCCGAAACCGGCGTACAAGGCATGGCCATCTTCAGCGAGTCGCAGCTCGATCAGTTCGGGTTGAGAGAGACGTGCCGGCGGTTGTTTGCTCGGTGATCCGAGATCAGGGGATCAGAGATGACCGATCTCCGATTGCCGATCACAGCCCATCACTTCTTTTCCCACTCCCACATCTCCCAATTGATCCCTTCCGGCTCGACGCCCTGCATGCGCAGGGTGATCTCGATCTGCGAGCGATGGTGGGACTCGTGGGCGATCATGTAGGCGAGGAAGGTGAGGACCGGGTAGCGGTCGGGCTTTTGGGTGCGCTTCTCGTAGACCTGGCCCATCAGCGCCTCCGTCTCGTTCAGGGCCGTCGCGATCTCCTCGCGCGTCGCCGTCTTCCAATCCAGCTTCGGCAGCGTGCCGCGCAGGTTGGAGAACTTCTTCTCGATGCGCGACGCCCGAGCCCAGATGATGTGGACGAAGTTGGGCGGATCGTCTTGCCCTTGCCGGGCTTCCACTCGAACGACTCGTCCGGGCACATTGCCAGCAGCTCGAGGGTCACCGCGTTTGTTAACCCGCGAGGCTTCGATCAGATCGCTCCGCTTCATCCTCGCTGATTGTATCAAGCCAGCGCTCGGTCTCTCGCTGCGATCTAAGGATCAGCACATTCCGGCCCTCCGCCAGCCACCTGTGGATGCGGGCGCGTTTGCGGCGAAACGACCGGAAGTGCCAAAGGAGAATCGAGTCCCGAGAAAACGTGAGTCGTAGCGTCTCGACGTTGCCATTGCAGATCGGCTTCTTATCGATCACCCGCGCCACCGTGCGCCTCAGCAGGCGGCCGAACGATAGCCAACGCGGATAGTCGAGGCCGACGATGAGCTCGGCGCGGCTCAGTGGGATGTCGAGCCACTTCGCGTAAGCGGTATCGAGGATCCAGGCGTCCTGCGCGCAGATGCGGGCGATGCTTTCGGTCTGGAATTCGGTCGGGGTGGGCGTCCATCCTGCCTCGAAGGCGAGATCGTCTGCCGAGTGCCACGGAATGCCCGTTAGCTCGCTCAGCCGGCTGGCGAGCGTTGTCTTGCCAGAGCCGGTCACTCCGTAAATAAGGATTCGCCGCGGCATCGCGACAGTGTAACTTAGGACATGCGTGATATCGACGTGCTCAAGCTGGAGGCCGACGCCTCCTACAAAGAGCTGCTGCTCAGCCTCGAAGGTCTGGACGAGCGGCAGGCGTGGGCGGTGCAACTGCCCCGCGAGGGCGAGTACATGCACACCGAGGGCTCCATCCTTAGCGAAGTCCTGCACGTCGCCGGCGGCAAGTTCCTCTACGGCAGCGCCGCGTATCGTGGACTTGAGATTCGGTGGCGAGATATCGTCGCGCGCTTAGAGGAGTTCTGGCCCGACTGGCCGAGCGCGCTCGCATACCTGCAGGAGGCGCAGGACTACTGGCTGGCGACCTGGACCGACGAAGTCGATCTAGAGCGCGCCGTCAAAACTTTTCACGACAAGGAGTGGCCGAGTTGGAAGATTATCTGGACGATCAATCATCACGACAGCTACCACGCGGGGCAGATTCAGATGCTCCGCTCCATCCTCCCGCCCAGCGAGCTCCCACCTCTGCCGGAGGGCGACCAGTGGCGCAAGGCTTGCCAAACGCTGCCTTCTTGGTAGCGGGATCGGAGTTGCCTCGGGCTCAAAATGATCACAACCGCGAGTCACCATCGTCATCCCGAGCGAAGTCGAGGGATCGCGATTGCGGCCGGCCCACAGTTCCATCCGAACCTCAGTACTAAGCGCGGCAAACCATACGTGCCGCACGATCTCGATGCCTCGGCTTCGCTCGGCATGATAGGTCCGACCCCCTCGTGGCTACGCGGACTTGCGTCGCTTTCGAATCAGCGCGACGGCGCCCAGACCTAGCGCCGTAAGCGTTGCCGGCTCCGGCACCGCTCCTGGCGTGAGGTGGACCTCGTCGATCGCCATCGCATCGCGGCTCGGGTTTCCGACGTGCCGCCACCGAATCCAAACGTCGGTGCCCGCCGCCCAGCTCAGGCCAGTGATCGTGCTATTCATGAACGCTTGGTTGATCGGCAGATTGCCGTCGATAGGTCCGGCGCCTACGTTGCTGACGGAGTTGAAATCGAGCGCGGTAACAGCCGTCCAGGTGCCTGAGAATAGACTCGTAGCGTTGGTGCTGTACTCGAAGTTGAGCACGTCGGGGAAAGTGTTGCTGCCGTCCCGCCACTGTTCGCCGTGGTAGTTGACATTGAGCGTGCCGAACGTGTTTGTGGTCGCGTTGTTGAGCTGAGCACCGTAGACGATCAGGGCTCCTGGCAACGCCAGGGAGCCAAGCGCGCGCTCCGCCGCGCTTCCGCCATAACTATACTGGCCTGAAGTCGTCGAGAATCCGCCATCGGCATCATAGGTCGATTGGCTCGAATACCAGCCCGGCATTCCGGGCGCGGGAAGATTATTGGTCCAAGCGTAGCCGGTCCCGCTTAGCTGAAGGGTGTCGAAATCTTGGAAGTAAGTTCCTCCGGTCATCGAAACTTGGGCCGACGCCAAAACGCTGACAGAGGCCAACGCTAAAACAATGTAAGTCTTCATATTCTAGGTCACCAACGAGTAGATTCAAGGTAGGCAATCTTAATGCCAACCTAATGCTTGTACGGCAGAAAAGACGTTCGCGGACGTGAATCAAGCTTCGTCGGGTCAGGCAGGGGGAAAACTTCTTTCGGCGCCAGATCGGCGAGCAGCTGCTGGAGCGCGGCGCCTTCGGGAAGCCGGCAAGATGCCGGCGCTCCTAGCTAATGCGCGCGGAAGTTATAAGGTGGGTCGAACCGATTTTGGAGTGCGCGGATTTATCCGCGCTTTCAATGCGACGGAGCCGCCGGCGACTGCGTCGCCATCCAAAGCGCGGCTACTGTCGCGTAACACTTGAGGAAATCTCCGATTCGAGTTCGCCCAAGGCGCCGGCTTCGGTAAAGCCGGCAAGATGCCGGCGCTCCCAGCTAAATGCGGCTGCCCCGACTCTGGCAACCTCGCTGCAGAGAAGGGGCATGGATGTGAGTCAATTTTGGAGTGCGCGGATTTCTACGCGCTTACAATGCGACGGAGCCGCCGGCGACTCCCGTCGCCATCCAAAGCGCGACTACGACGCGCACTACGAAAGGAGTTTCGTATCTAGCGCCGGCCCCGCCAATAGAATCCGCCGCCGCCGAGCAGTACCACGATCAAAACGATGATTAGAATTGTTACCATATTGCCCCAGTAGGACCGGCAGCGCCTTACGCGGGTTCCTAAGCGTGTCGGGATTTGCGCTTTTCTAGCCGCAGCCTTATACTCGCGCCAGGATGAAGATCGACACCGGCAATACCGCTTTCATGCTTCTATGCAGCAGCCTCGTCATGCTGATGACCCCCGGCCTCGCCTTCTTTTACGGCGGGCTTGTTGGGCGCAAGAACGTGCTCACGATCATGATGCAGAGCTTTGTGTCGATGGGCTGGACGACGGTGCTGTGGTTTGCCTTCGGCTACTCGATGTGTTTCAGCGGGGACTTCCACGGCGTGATCGGCAACTTCGACATGGCATTCCTGCGCGGCGTGGACCTGATGTCGCCTTCGCCGACCGACGGCATTCCGCTCATCGTCCACATCGCCTATCAGATGATGTTTGCCGTTATCACACCGGCCCTTATCACGGGCGCCTTTGCCAACCGCGTCACCTTCAAGGCCTATATGTGGTTTCTGACCGGGTGGCTGATCTTTGTCTATTTCCCGTTCGTGCACATGGTGTGGGGAGGCGGGATCTTGCAGAAGTGGGGCGTGCTCGACTTCGCGGGCGGCATCGTCGTTCACAACATCGCCGGCATGGCGGCGCTCGCTTCGGTCATCTTCGTCGGGCGGCGCAAGGTGATGGATTCCGGCCCGCACTCGATCCCGCTCGTCGCGCTTGGGACCGGCCTGCTTTGGTTCGGCTGGTACGGTTTCAATGCGGGAAGCGAGTTTAGGGTCGATGCGGTTACCGCCTCCGCATTCCTCAACACCGACGTCGCCGCCTCCTTTGCCGCGGTCATGTGGCTGGTGCTCGACATGCTCTTCGTGGGCAAGCCCAAGTTTATTGGGTTGCTCACGGGAGCGGTGGCGGGCCTGGCGACGATCACGCCGGCGGCTGGATACGTGTCGCCTTCTTCGGCGGCGTTCATCGGGATCGTGGCGGGGATTGTGTGCTACGGCGCGGTCGCGCTTAAGAATCGGCTCAAGCTGGACGATGCCCTGGACGTGTGGGGTGTGCACGGCGTTGGGGGCGCGCTCGGCATTATCCTGCTGGGCATTCTTGGATCGGTGGCGTTTAACCCGGCGGGCGCTCAAGGGTTGATCGGGGGAGGCAGCGCGTTCTTCGGCAAAGAGGTTGCGGCAGTGGCGATCTCGTCCGTGTGGGCGTTCGGATTTACCTACGCGATGCTGTGGGTGATCAACAAGATCACGCCGGTGCGCGTCTCCGAAGATCACGAAGCCTCGCTCGACGAGGCGTTGCACGGCGAATCGGCCTATCTGGAGCAGGCCATTTAAGCCCAATCTAACCTTGACATACCGAGCTTAATCATGTCCGTCACGACATGCACTCTGAACGAGATGACCTCGCTAGACTATTGCCGCGATCTCGCCTCGCGGGCAGTCTGCTTGATCTCGTTCCAGGGAAACGATCTCGGACCCGGATAAGGGGTGTTCGGGTTGCCGGTGCCGAGGATGAGGGCTCGCCGCGGGGTGGCGGACGTATTCGGTCCGGCATAGTGGGCGGTTCGGTTGCGGTGAATGGTGACGCCTCCGGCGGGCAGTGGGCACGGGATAGCAGTCTTGGTCGGCTTTTGATCAACCATCTCCAGCCCGTGGACGCGTACATCTCCGCCAATCGGGCGGTGTTCGAGGACGGGCCATTCGTGGCTGCCGGGCACGAACCAGAGGCAGCCGTTGTCGAGCGTCGCCTCTTGCAGCGGCATCCAGATCGAGGCGTTCTGATATTGCCACGCGGGATCCCAATAAGCCTCGTCCTGGTGCCAGGGGGTCGGGGCACCGGTTCCGGCGGGCTTGAAGATGGCGTGGGCGATGCCGACCGTTGCCTCGGGGCCGAAGAGCTGCCGGGCGAAGGTTGCGAGCACCTTCAGATAGTTGCCTTCCTTCAGCTCGGGGGCATATTTGGCCGGGTTTAGGATTTGGGGCAGGCCAGCCTGAACGCCTTCCTCATCGGAACCCGCGAGGTCGAATTGATCGCCGACCTCTCGCCCTGCCCGTTCCGTGAACATGCGGTCATAGACCTCTCGCATCCGGGCCAGCTCGGCATCGTCGGTGATCGGCTCGCGGATCGCGAGGTAGCCATTGAGGTGGAAGAACAAGATCTGCTCGGGGCTGAGCTGCATAGACTATCTTGGCGCAGCCGGGGATGCGGAGTCGATCTAAGCGATACTGGTTCACGGCGGAGCCGGCCGTGCCATCACATCCTTGAGATTCCAGAGCCAGAGGCCGATTTGGACGAAGATCGTCGTCACCATGCCGATAGAGTCGCTGGGCGACGGCATTATCTATCGCCACAATTTTGTCGGGTGCGCTCCAAGCCGCTTTGGCCAAGTAATCGTTCGCGGAGCGAACCTTCGGAGTGCTTTGGGTTAACCCACGCGGTGATAGGCGCTGGCATTGCCCTTGGAAGGCAGGATGGTGATACTGTCGTTGTCCGCGAATGCCACTTCTGAGGGGGGCTCGAGGTTCGTCTTCTCAATCCATTGGGCCTTTTGCTGATCGAACTGGGCTTGAAGCTCGGGAATATTTGGGTCGGTGCCGGAGAATTTCCATTGGACGTCGGTGAGATAAATGCGTAACTGATTGCCGGCAAGTCGAAACGTGCCGATCTCCCGAACGAATAGCGTCGCGGCACTGTTTGTCCGCTGGTAGTTGGTTTCGCTCGTGTAGTGGCCGTCGCCTTGGAAAAAATATGTTCCTTGCCTGAAAGGCCCTGTTGGTAGACCATGCCCTCCCATTCGCCGACGATCCGCGGGCCATGCTTGCACCCGATTGCCAGAAGAGCCAATAGAATGAGCCACTTGCGCATGGGCTTATTTGGCTTTACCCTTCAGCGCCGTCCAGCTTCCGCCTTCGCCACCGGTGTTTGGATCGTAGTTCGGATCGGATGAGGAGGCGACGTTGCCGTCTCGGTCAACCCAATATTGCGGGCCCTCCGGCAGGACGAGCGGCGCTCCGCCGTTGGGGTCGGTATAGCGTCCGACGCCTCGAATCGAGTCGCTGAAGTTTTGAGCGGAGGCGTCGTTCGTTTTCTGCTGATCCCAATACGACTTCATGATCTGCTCGCCGCGCTGGAGGCCGGCTTCGCGGTTCGCGGCGGCGCTATCCATCGTCAATTTGTTGGTCGCCTTGTAGTAATCCGGCGTGATGTACGCCGAGTAGAAGAAGGTGGCCGACTGCTGCAAGAACTCTTTGTTCTTCATCAGCTCGCCGGGGGGGGCGGCCATGATTTGGAGGGACAGGGTCCAGGTCTGCGACTGGCTGTTCTGATCGCCCATCACCGCATTGTCGAAGCGGCTGACGATGACCGCCTCGCGCTCCATCCCGTCTTCGGAGTACGTGCAGTGGATCACCGCCATATCGGCCGATCGCTGGGCTCCGCCGACGTCGCCGTAGCCGCTCTCCATTGGCTGCGATTTTTCATCGAGCACTTGGAAATTGGTGATCGTCTTGGCCTTAGCGATGAGCGTCTTCACGGCCTCACTGGCATTGTGGAGGGGCATTCCTCCGCTGCCCATCGGGCCGCTGTAGCTGGTGCCGAAGATGAGCGGATAGACACCGAGCGCGTATTTCTTATCCGGCGATTTGGCAGCGAGGATGGCCACCGGGTACGGCTGCGTTCCGCCTGCCCAGGTGATCTGGTCCTCGTTCCTCCATCCCTGCGGCATGAGGTAGGTGTAGGCGGCCATGTTGCTCACGGCGGGATCGAGCACCTTGTGCAGCGTGTAAAGTAGGGGCGGTGCGGCATTGGTTATGGTGGCCTTCGGCGTCTGGCCGACGCCACCCCCGAGCTTGCCGAACTTCGGGGGCGGCCCGTCGCAGCCTGCGAGGAGTACGAGGATGCCGAGGATCAGAACGCGGCGCATGCCGCCATACTACTGCGCATTCTCGGCGGCGTCAATCGCCCTAACCGTCTTCGGATGGGAGAACATCGGCTAATGAAGCATTCGGAAGTTCACCAAAACTGGACGATCCGCCCGGCTCGGATCGAAGAGCATGTCGCCCTTACGGAGCTTGCGTTGCGGTCGGTGCGGGGCGGTTGGGGCTACTCGGACGAGTTCATGGCGTGGGAGCCGGAGGCGATCATTGTGGTGCCTGACCACATTAGACGCGGGATCACCAATGTGCTCGAAAGCGACGGGCGGGTGCTCGGCTTCTACGTGCTTCGCGGCGAGCGCCGGAGATGGAGATGTCGCGACTGATTATCGAGCCCGATGCGATTGGTACCGGCTGCGGACGGCGGCTATGGGATCATGCGTGGACACGGCCCGGGCGCTCGGCGCGACTACCTTGACGCTCGATGCCGATCCCAATGCCGAGCCGTTCTACCGCCCATGGGCGCGGAAACGGTGGGCGAGCATGAGTGGGAGCCGTCGATGATGCCCGGCTGGCGCGTGAAGAAGATGCGCTACGCCATTTCGGGGAAAGCTCAATAGTCGGTAAAACGGGACATGGCTTGGTTCGCTCTTCTTTTGCTCGCTGCCTTCCAGATTCGAAGTTTCGATCCGCTGCAGCCCTCGGCTCGGCTCGATTCAGTTGTGCGAGAGGCGGTTTCGGCTACCATCCAGGAATTCGGCCCCTAGGGGCTAGCGCCGGAGAGCTTGGGCGTCACCTTGGTGGAGATGAACCGCCAAACCTCAACGTTGCAGACAGGGGAGCATAACGGTGCCAAGGGCTTCTACCCGGCCAGCGTGGTCAAGCTGTTCTATCTGGCCTACGCTCACCGGCAGCTTGAGGATCGGAAGATCAAGATGAGTCCGGAGTTGGAGCGCGCGATCAAGGACATGATCGTGGATTCGATCAACGATGCGACCGGGCTCGTGCTCGAAACCATCACGGGCACGACGGGCGGGCCGGAGCTATCCAAGTCGGAGCTGGCGCGCTGGATGGAGAAGCGCCAGGTGGTGAACCGGTGGATCAAGTCGCTTGGGTACGAGGGCGTTAACGCTTGTCAGAAGACGTGGAATGAAGGGCCGTATGGCCGCGAGCGGCAAGGCTATGGACCCCACTTCGAGCTTCGCAACAGCCTGACGACGCACGCGACGGCGCGGCTGATGGTGGAGATCATGCTGGGCCGCATCGTATCGCCGGCGCGCAGTCAAGCAATGGCCGATTTGCTGCGGCGCAAGATTCCCGCCGACGCCAAAGACGCCGACGGTCAATCGACCGACTTTATCGGCGCGATCCTGCCCAAGGGCTCCGAGCTGCGCTCCAAGGCGGGCTGGACCGAAACGGTACGGCACGACGTCGCCTATATCAAGCTGCCCAATGGGCAGGAGCTGGTGATGTGCATCTTCAGCAACAAGCTGATCGCAACCCCCGAAGTGTTGCATGCACTCGCGCGGAGGCTTTTGGCGGGCATCCAGAAGCTCTGAACGTCGGTCTTAGCCCAGCCCTGCATGCGTTGCGGCGACACTGAAGTGTCGCCTACGGGTAGCGGACTGAAGTCCGCGCTCCTGTTCGGGGCGGCTACAATGCGACCATGCAGCAGTCGTTTCGAGCGATGATTGTGGCGGATGGGAAGGGCGCGAGGGTGGCGGTGCCGTTCGATCCCAACGAGGCGTGGGGCCGCAAGGGCCGGCACCATGTCAGTGGCTCGGTCGGCGGCTGCACGTTTCGAGGCGAGCTTCGTTTTGAGGACGGCTCATGGTTCTTGGCCCTGGGACCGGCCTGGGTTCGCGACAACCTCAAACCGGGGGTTTCGGTGGACGTCGTGCTGGCGCCGGAAGGGCCGGCGCTGGCCGCGGACGTCGTAGCTGCGCTGGCGGGTTCCCCGATGGCGGGAACGTTCTTCGAGAATTTGCCGACGTTTTATCGCAACAACTTCGTGCGCTGGGTCGAGCAGGCAAAGCGCCCGGAGACACGCGCCAAGCGCATTGCCGAGACGGTCCGCCTCTGCGCCGCCGGTCAGCGCGAGCGCTAGCCTCGACTCAGGCCAGCGCTGGTGGGCGGTAATCGCGAGCCTTCCGCCGTTGCGTATTTCCCTTATGGCTCTCGCCATCTTTCGTGCGTTTAGTGGCCGGGCTGAAGACCGGCACACCGGTAGCGGACTGAAGTCCGCGCTCCTATTTCGCGATCCAGTCGATGTCGATGCCGCGCGCCATGAGGAGTTCGGAGAGCTGGCCGACGTGGCCTTGGATGTGGCGCAGGTTCATGAGCTCGTGGGAAAGCTTGCTAATGTTCGGGTACCAGGAGAAGCCGGTCTGCGGCGAGTCGAGATCGAGGCGGTCGACGGTGTCGTCGATGATGCAGTCGATAGAGGCGATGTACTCGCTTAGTTCGTTCTTGCTGACTGGCACTGCGGTTTCCGGTAGCTCGTACGGCTCGACGTCGATCGCCTTCTGGATTTCGCTTGCTCCCAGGGCCGTTTTGATGGCGGGCGGCCAATCGGCGGCGGAGGCGTTGAAGTCTGCCTCGGTCTGCATCAGATAGTTGTGCGTGAAGTACGCCGCGTGCCAGGCTATTCGCCAGTAGGTGCGCGGGTGGTTTCCCGCCAGCCACAGATCGTCGGGGCATTTTTCGACGCACTCGGCAAGCATCGCGAGCCCGCCGCGGTATTGCTCTTTAAGCGCCGCTCGGATGTCCACGGCGTTAATGCTACCGGGCAGCGGCACATGATCTGAACTCTTACGGGCGAGTGGCGCAAGTGTTCCGAGTCATGTGAGAATGGTCCCGCTCAGGCTCGTCGGCGTCGGATTAGCGCCAGAGCGCCGATCGTCAGCGCGGCTAAGCTTGCAGGCTCAGGAACGGCAGACCCGGCATGGGTTGAGAGGAAATTGATGTCGGTGTCGCTGAGGGCGCTCGTGTAAAGCTGGAGGTCATCTACCAGGCCGGTGTAGGTTGAAATCGGAACACTGATCGAGTTGTGGATACCCCCGACAATGAAGTCGGCGGTATTGGGCTGCATCGCCGACGCGAGCCTGCTATCTTCCACGGGCGCGCCGTCCACGTAGATGGAATGAAAGCCCGTCGATACGTCAAAAACGTCGGCGACGTGGTGCCACTGGCCATCGTTTACCGTCGTCGTTGAGATGGGCTGGTTGCCGGGGCCTGAGCTCTGATAGGCCCACGCTTTGGCCGTCGCTCCGTAGGAGTCCTTGATCAAGGATTCTTTCACGAAGGTATCCAGCACAGTTGTGCCGACGACAAGGCAAAGCTCGTCCAGCGTCTCGTCCAATGCAGACCTTAGCGCGTAGGCTGCGCACTTGCGCACGAACCCCATCAGACCACACTTGGCGGTAGCCTGCGCGAGCGACGCAAGGTACTTGAACTTCGTCTGTGAGCGGACGGCCTGGGCAGTGTGTAGGTAGATCACCCTCCGCACCCTTACAGACGGTGCAGAAGGCCAACGTGCAGCCGTTGCAGGTTCCTGCGCCGTCACACGTACATGTCGTATCTAGTTGGTGATTCATTTCTTGTGCCTGAAAGTGTTGTACCGGTGCATCATGCCGGACACTGTAGTGATGGCGACCCAAAGCAGAACTGCGAAGGCTAGTGGTGGCATTGAACTCATACTGACACTGTAGCCTTCGCGATGGTGTTATGTCAACTATCCGTTGAGAAGGTGGTTCTCCCACGTCAGCAGCCACTCCGTTCGCTCGTGCAAGCCGATGTACCCGCCGTTGATCAGCCTAGTGCTGCGGGTGATGTCACCGTTATCCATGAGTTGTGGCAGAGAGCGTGCCGTTAAACCCGCCGGCGGTGGCAAAGGCGGTGGCGCCGCTCGACTCATCGAACTTCCACTACGCGATGGGATCGGCCATTGCGGCGCATGCGGCTGAGCCCAAAAGAATAACGGCAAAAAGCTTGCTCAT
>JBBREM010000009.1:0-41020 GCA_038202925.1 Fimbriimonadales bacterium
GATGTGCTGTCGAGGACGCAGTTGACCTCGGTTAGGTCCTTTGTTATGGCTTAAGAGCCTTGATCACTGTTCCAGTTCGCGCAACTATGCCTTCATCTGCTCGATCTCTGCCTGCTGGCATGGGAGGGCGGCTGCCCTCCCAGGCCGTCCGATTTTAGTGCTTGTGCGCCTTGGGGATCGGCATATGCGCATTCTTCGCGTACTTGGCCGGGTTCTTCTTAAAGTCCTTCGGGCAGTCCGCGCAGCAGAAGTAGTAGCGATGGCCCTTGTAGTCAGAATACATGTGGTTTTTGGTCGCTTGGGCAATGTTGACCGTGCTGCCGGTGAGGACAGCGCATTTGATCTTGGGACCTTTTCCGGTGGCATGGACATCATCCATCTTATGCTGGGCAAGGACGGTGGTCGCGAGAGTAGCGACGACGAGAGTTGCGATTGTGTTTTTCATGGTTTCTTTTGGGAGAGAGCCGGCTTAGCCGTAGACCATCTGGCCTCCGAAGTGACCGGCGACGCCTACGGCCGCTGCCGCGAGGGCGAGCAGTATCCAGTAAGCCTTGTGAGTGACGAGACCGGTTCGCCGCCACAGGACGGCGCTCAGCATCACCAGCGTCGCGAAGATCGCGATCGACAGATGCGTGAATACGGGAGTGCCGACCTGGAGCGGATAGCCGAGCCTGATCGCGGCTATGAATCCGGTCGGAATTGCGACGAGCGTCGCGAGCAGCCCGAAGACCATGTTCCAGAAGGCGACGCCCCTCACGACGTCGTCTTTCCGATACCTCCCCAGGAAGTCGAGAAACGCGCCGAAGATGAACAGCGCGATCGGAAAGTGGACGATGACGGGATGGAACGTGTGCCGCGGCATGAAGGGCGACTCGCCCATTGCCTGCGGCTTCATGTTTCCGCCTCCGTTCATGTCCATCGGCTTGGGCGGATTGCCAGGCGGGTGGCTCTTCGGATCTCCAGGATTGAAGCCGGCCTTGGCTTCGTCCCCGTTCGTCCAACCGTCGCCATCGGTGTCCTCCATTTCAATGAGCCTGATCACTTCGGGCGTGAGCATCTTCGGCGTCCCTTGTCCCAACATCGTGTGTTTCACGAATTTGCCAAAGGCGTTGTGCTCGGGCGGTGTCGTGTGGCAGTTCATACACTGAGCTTTGAACGCTTCGGATAATTCCGACAGCTTGTAGTGGTTGCGGTACGCATCCCAGATTTCTGGGGTGGCCCAAGACGCGCTGGCAAGGAACGCGGCCGCCGCGCAAAGAAGCGCTCGCTTCACCGCGGCTTACCTCGATGCTTCGTCGCGCAAGTCCCGCAGCCGCAATCCGGCTTGCCGTGCAGCCTCCCGACTCCTAGCTTGCGCAGGACCGTGTGAACCACCATCACATGGCTGACGGCGATTACGACGATGACAATGGCGGTTTCCATTATTTGGCGTCGAAGTCGAAGGTGTAGGTCGAAGGCGGCATGACGGGTGCCGTAATCGTCAGAGTCAACCGCCACGGTCCGCCCATGCTGAAGTTAGCCCTGAGCGAGTACATGCCTTTCCCAAGCTCCTTCATGGCGGGGTGAGTCGTACCCATGTCCATGCTCGTCATGGCGACCGACGTTGTGATCTTCGCCTTCTCGACAGGTTTCCCATCGGGAGTCGAGATCATGACGGTGACGTTGTTGTCGCCAACGGATGCCTTGTCGAGCTTCACCTCCACCTTCAGTGGTTTGTCGCTCATGTTCATGCCGGGCATGTCCTTCATGGGCTGATCGCCGCTCTCGACGAAGTTCGCTTGGTCGAACTTCATCTCCATCGGGGCCATCTTCATGCCCTCCATGCCGGAACCGCCAACCATCATGAGGATCATCATCCGCACCATCGGTTCGAATTTGCCAAAGCCCGTGCGTATGTCGAAGTCCATTTCATCGGTCCACGCATAGGCGCTCTTCTCCTTGAGCTGAGGCAACGAGGACGCGACTTGTCCCATTCCAGCCATGTCGTGGGCGCCGTAACCAGGATCGCCCTGTTTCGGCGGCTCTGTCTTGCTCGGATCGGCTTTCGGCGGTTCCTGCTTTGTTGGCTCAGTCTTAGGAGGCTCCGTCTTAGTGGGGTCAGGTTTGGTGGGCTCAGTCTTTGGCGTCTCCTTCACCGCGCCCGCTACCGATATGGTCTGCTTGACAGGTTGCCAAGCATCCTTGCCGCCTGCCGTCATGTCGAACTTGATGGTGAACTTTGGATCAGCGCTGACGAGCGTCACGCGCCACGGGCCGCCCATGAGCAGCATCGGGCGCAGCACATAGTGGCCGGGCGTGGCTTCCTTAACAGCTGGATGGGCCGTGCCCATATCCATGTTCGTCATGCCTACGCTGCCCGTCAGCTTCAGACCCGCGAGCGGTTTGCCGCTCTCGGTGAAAACCACTTCGAGGCGGTTCTCGCCGGTGGCGGGCGCCTTGGGAGTGATCGAAGCCGTGGCCTCGATCGTTCTCTGCGCAATGGCAGATCCCGCCAGGAGGATCGCCGCAAATAGAGTTGTCAGTTGTTTCATGTTGTCCTTCCTAATTCGGGATGTATTTGTGAAGCAGGTTCGTCGGCGAGCGTCTCGGGCCCACCTGCTGGTTGAAAGTCGCGCCGAAATTGAACACGAGCCCAACCTGGAGGACCGTCGCGTTATTTCTGCCGCCGAAGGCCATCGCCATCGCGTTGCTGCGGCGCTCGTAGCCGAGCTGCCACACGAAATCGAATCCTGCCCCCAGACTCTTAAAATAGCTCAGGGCAAGTCCCAGCGAGTTCGCATCCGTGACCTTTGAATAGCGCTTGTAGCCAGCCGTGAGCGCCCACTGAGATGAAGGTCGTCCGAACGGGCTGTGAAGGCTTCGCAGAGAGAGCGCAACCGACTGCTGGTCGGCGCGGTAGGTGTCGTTAAGCGAGGTAAGCACATTCGTATCGTTGCCAAACGTCGACTGAGCCAGAAGCCGCAGATCGAGCTTGTTGATTACGCTGGGCCGTAGGTTCAGAACCCCGCCCACATAGACAACATTCGAGGCTCCACCTGCCGATTGCTTCAGAGCGCGATGCTCGAACCCGGCACCCCAGGTGGGGACCCGCTCAATCGAAGTCAACGCAGGATTGCCGAGGAACTGGTAGCTGACGCCAAACGAGTTAAGGCCAGTATTGCTTTCCCCGACTCCGGCGCTGTCGATCTGATGAAGCGCATGGAAGTTGAGGAAGCTTCGCAGGCTCTGGTTCAAGACCACCGCGGCTACGTTGCTGAATCGATGCTCCTCGATGTTGAGCCCGTCCGAGAACGGGTTGAGCACGCTCGTGTAATCCACAAGGTCGTCTTCCCGAAGCGTTGGAAACATCACGATCTGTGCGCTCGGCGTATTTGTTCGCCCGAGATAGCCCTCGAAGTGCTGCTCTTGGAAGTCGAGGAACGCCTGGTGCATGAAGATCTGCTTGCCGGTGCCCATGTTAGCTTCGTCGATGGCGAGTCCGCCGAGTGAGAAGCTGCCGATCGCGCCGTGGTACAGGCGCTGGGCGGCTCCGAACGTGAGCGATGAGTCAGCGAAGTTGATTTGGCTGCGGCTGCCGAGGCCCCGCCCGCCAAATATCCCTTCCTGGCCGATGTCGAGGGTGGCGATGCCCGAGCCCGCGATCTCGATCTGCGGCTGAAGCCCGATTTCCTCCCTCACTGGAGACTGCTGCGTTTGTACCTTGGCAACCAGATGGGTCGCCGTGGCCGCGATCGTCGCGGAGGACGAAGAGTTGGGAACCCCAGCGCCAGCGGCGACCGTCGAAACCTCTGTACCGCCCGCTGTGCGTGTTGCCGTCGTCGCGGCTGTGGGCACCGATCCGCTTGCAACCCGCGCCGAACTCGCGTTCTTTTCAGAGGCCATCGCAAAGACCGTGGCCAAAACACCACGCGGTATCGAGACCTGCGCATGCGCGTCAGTCGCGAGGGCGATTGCAAGCAATGCTGCGCTAATGGTTGATTTTCTTGTGTTCATTGTTCCTCCCCTTGCTATGAGCTGATCGCGATGATCTCTTCCCACTTGATCCCTGCCTCGCGGGCATCCTCGTACATCAGCATCGTCATCATTCCGCCCGGATGCTGGCCGTTGTTCGTCGTCGCCAAATCGCTGTGATCGTGGAAGTGCCAGAAGCCGGGATTCGTCCCCTGGATGATGATGTCGCTGGTCGTTCCCGGATAGATCGGGATGGTGTTCAGCCTCGTCGGCGAGGCGAGCGGTGCCCCGTCTTGGCACACATGCCAGAAGTCGTGGCCATGCAGGTGCATGAAGTGGGGCGTGACGCCTCCGCCGATCAACCTGACCCGGATGTTTTCGCCTCGTTTGATGTGGACCATGTCCGTCATCGGATACGATTTGCCGTTGATCATGAAGTAGTTCGGCGTGATCGGCGCGGCTGTGCCGGTGCGGGCGGAAAGGTATGGCGGGATGTATCCCTCCTTAACCGCCTTGACGAACTCTTCCTTGTTCTTAAACCAGCCCATCATGCGGCCGTTCATCTCGCGCATCATGCTGGCGCTGCGGTTCATGCGCTCCATCCGAACGCTCATCTCCACCATTTCGGACATCATGTTGCGCACGAAGTTGGTGTCGATTTCGCTCAGGATTAGCGTGTACTCGCGGTCGTAAGGAAACGTCTTCTGCACGATGTCCGGCTCCCTTGGCTCAATGATTAGCGACCCAATGAGGCCGGCAGTCTGGTGCAGGGTCGTCATCACATGACAGTGATACATGTGCGTGCCCGAGGGCTGGGCTCTCCACAGATAGCGGAATTCCTGATTGGGACCCACTGGCCATTGGGTGCCAAACGGGACGCCGTCCATCTCCATTGGGAGCATGATGCCATGCCAGTGGATGGTGTGGAACTCAGGGCTGCTGTTCTTCAGATTCACCTGGACCCAGTCCCCTTCTTTCACCCTGATCTCAGGTCCGGGGTGGGACTTGTTGAACATGAACATGTGAGTCTGCACACCGGGCACGATCTCGTGGACTCCAATCGTCACTTCGATGTCGTAGACGTGGATCTTCTCACCGGGCTTGGGTCGATCGCGGGGCGGATACGTTGGCGCGGTGCCGCCCGGGTCGAAGTTCGCCTGCCAAGGCGTTGACGGCTTATCCATAGGCCCTTGCTGAGCGCTTTGCCCGAACGCCTTGGCGAGCAGACCGGTCCCTAGACCCATTCCGCCGAGCTTTAAGAGTTGGCGTCTGCCAAGCCTCTTTTCATTATTTGAATTGTCTTGAGCCATGGTCTCCTCTTAACGGACGATCAACTTGCCGAACATGCCCGCTGCGGCATGTCCAGGGATGGTGCAGATGTAGTAATAGGTGCCAGTCTTGGCTGGAGTTGTCAGCGTAAGCTCTTGGCCATACAGGCTCTTGCCCTTGATGTGAGGAACGTCGGACGAGCCGGCGCTTCCCGTCTTGCCGATCTTAGCGTCGAATGGCGGCCTAATGCCCGTGAAGCGAAGGTTGTGCAGCATGTCGTCGTCGGCGTTGACGAACAGGATGCTGAGTTTCGCGCCGGCCGGCACCGTAATGGCAGGGTTACGCAGCCCCATGATGCGGTACGACATCATGTCGCTCTTTGGGCCAGTCCGAACGACAATGCGAGCGGACCTTCCTTTCACAGCGATGGATTTCTTGTCAGCCGTGACGCCTGCGCCGGAGGATTTTTGCTCCCATGCGGTGATGGCTGAACTGTTTAAGGACTTAGGCGACGAAGCAGTGGCGCTGAAGGACTGGCCCGCGCTAATGGCGCTCAATGTCGCCGCGAAGGCAAGGAATAAGAGATGTTTAGTTGAATGCACTTGGAGCTCCGGTTGTATGTCGTGAACCTACGAAGGACCGCGGCGTAGGCAGCGCGGCAGTCTGAAGGATTCACGCAACGGGAGGGGCGCGCCCGAGGTCGGGCGCTTGGTCAATAGGTACCGGCGGCCCGGGGTCGGGCCCATAGACGGCCGGTTCGGCCAGGGAGCTGATCTGCGGCTGGAGGACGATCGGCGCAGTCAGGATGGCGATACTTTGCACCGGCAGGGGCGGCAAAACGGAAGCCGGCGTGGCCGGAATTCCCGATCCCCGCATCTCGCACTCGCAACCCGATTTGGCCTTGCCATCTTTCAGTTGGGAGGCGCACGACTTGGAGACGATCTGCTTGCAGCATGGCTTTTCATGGCCGCCTGGATCGCAGTGACACTGCTTGCCGGCGGCGATGACGCGTGCCGGCGCGGAGGCCATCACGCAGTGAGAAGCAAGCGCAGCCACGCTCTGGAGCATCAGCACCAGACTGCAAAGCAGCGCTACCAGCGTTCTCTTCGTAGTTTCGCCCACCTGTCTATGAAACGAGTCGAAGGCACGAACGGTTCCACGTCCCAAGGCTGGTTGTTGTCATCCCGAGCGAAGCCGAGGGATCTGCCAGTGGTGGCGTCTGTTCGTAACCAGGCGGCGAATACACTCAGATACTTTCAGTTCGCCAGCTCACTTCCAGCAGACGAAGCAATTCAGGATGACGAGTCGGGGTCGGTGGCGTGCTGGGGACGGTCAAGGCATGTAAGACTAAGTAGATTCATGTTTGCCGACATTGCGCTGGCCCACCGATTGCACCGACAGAACCGGCAGTTCTTCGCGGGGCTTGCCTCAGCCGCCCGTGCGATTGGGATTGCCGATCCTGTGCTCGATCTCGAAAGTTCGATCGCGTTCTTCGCCGGCGATGGGTCTTCGCTGACTCAGGCGAGCGGTGAATTGTCTGATGACGACCTTGACAAGATCGCGAAGTTCTTCCGGGGCCGGGCCACGAACTGGGAGGCCATCCTAACGCCGTTTGATGGGCCGGAAGCGCTGCAGCGGGTCATCGCGTGGGGAGGAAAGCCGGAAGGATGGGAGAGCGTGCTCTGGCGCCCGGTGGAGGAACTCCGATCATGCGAGGAGGAGCCGGCGATCCGGATCGAGGAGGTGGTCGGCGAGAACGCCGCTCGCTCCAAGATTGCGCAACGAGGCTTCTTCGGCGAGGAGCCCAGCGAGGCGGCGCTTCTGCTCACGAGGATAATGGATCGGGCCGATAACGTCCGGCGCTACCTCGCCTTCTGGAACGACGAGCCGGCGGGGGTGGCGAGCATGACGGCCGGGGACGGAATTGCCTTCCTAGGAGGCGGGACCACGCTGCCCGAGTTCCGCGGGCGTGGGATTCAAGCGGCCTTGATTCAGCGGCGGCTGGAAGACGCTCAAGGGTGCGAGTTGGCAATCGTTGGCGCAAGCCCCGGCTCGACGTCTCATCGCAACGCGGAGCGCGCGGGCTTTCGCGTCGCCTGGAGTCAGCTCAGTCTTCGCGTGCCTTCTTAATGTGGATAACTTATGGGAACGCGGGGCCGCGGGCGAAGGTCAGCTAACCACGGCTCAGGGCAACTTGGCCGAGCGATCAGCGAACCCCTACCCTAGGGCCGAATCCACGGCGAGACCCGCCAAAGAGAGGGACGATGGGTTGATGGGGCAAACGCCCGCCCAGCCAAGCCGCCATCGACGCGAGGCTCTCGGGATAACCGGGGGAGGATGGTCGAACAAAAACGCGGCCTACATACGGGATAGCCCCGAGTCGATCGGGGCTTTTCTGTGAATTTGGAATTTGGAATTTGGAACTTGGAATGGGTCTCGGATGTTAGCGCCTGTCGAATCGACCAATCTAAGGGCCAAATTCCAAAACTCCAAATTCCAAAACTCCATATTCCAAATTCCAAATTCCAATTCCCCAACTCCCCAACTCCCTCACCCCCCGATCACCGACCTCAGCCCCTCCTCCGGCGTCGACCGCTCCATCAGCAGTCCGACGCCCTCGACCGGCTTCAGTTCACCCTTGAGCACCGCGCGTATGGCATCCATCACCGGGGTCGCAACCCCCAGTTGCTGAGCCAGCAGATGCGCGCCTTCGCTGGTGGAGACGCCCTCGGCGACGTGACCAAGCTGCGCCAGCACCTCACCGAGCGTCTTGCCCTCTCCCAGCGCGCGGCCAACCCGGTAGTTGCGCGACAGCGGGCTTGTCGCCGTCGCAAACAGATCGCCAACCCCAGCAATGCCCATGAAGGTCTCCGCGCGAGCCCCCCGGGCGACCCCGAGCAGGGTCATCTCGCGCAAGCCACGCGCTACCAGCGCGCCCTTGGTATTGTCGCCAAACCCAAGGCCGTCCGAGATCCCCGCCGCCAACGCGACCACGTTCTTGAGCGCGCCAGCCATCTGAATCCCGATGCAGTCGTCGGTGATGTATACGCGGAACGTGCGGCACTTGAAAGCCCCCTGCACGATGGCGGCGTCCTCTTGATCCTCAAACGCCGTAACTGCGGCTGTGGGTATACCCCGGACGATCTCGACGGCCAAGTTCGGGCCGCTGATCGCGCCCACCCGAGCATTCGGCAGCACCTCGCGCACAACCTCAGTCAGCAGCTTGCCCGAATCGATCTCAAGGCCCTTCGAGGCAATGACGATCAAGGGCTTCTCGCCCCGAATATGCGGTGACGCAAGACGAACCGCCCCCGAAGGCACCGCGACGACCGTGAGCTCAGCCTCCACCCCATCGCCCGTAAGAGCGAACCGCACTTCCTCAGGAATGGCGAATCCGGAAAGAAACAGGGTGTTCTCGCGATCCCGCGCAAGAACGTCGCGCTCCTCTGGCGTGTGGCAAAACAGCGTCACCGCGTGGCCGTTGCGCGCGAGCAGAATCGTCAGGGCGGTGCCCCATGCTCCTGCTCCGACGACCGCGATCTGCATCGGCCTATTTTAACGCGAAGCGCAGCCGGTATCGTGAAGCTATATCCATGACCCTTCCCATCGAGGAGCTCACGCCTAAGCAAATCGTCGCCGAGCTAGACAAATATATCGTTGGCCAGGTGGCGGCCAAGCGCGCCGTTGCCGTGGCGCTCCGCAACCGTTTCCGCCGGCAGCAGCTTCCCCAGGAGGAGCGTGACGACATCCTGCCGAAGAACATCCTGATGATCGGCCCAACGGGAGTGGGGAAGACGGAGATTGCCCGCCGCCTCGCCCAGCTTGCCCGCGCGCCCTTCGTGAAGGTCGAAGCGACCAAGTTCACCGAAGTGGGCTATGTCGGGCGCGACGTCGAGTCGATGATCCGCGATCTCGTCGGCATCGCCATGAGGCTGGTCGAGAGAGAGCGTATTGAAGCAGTCCGACCTCAGGCCGAGAGGCATGTGAACGAGCGAATCGCCGATCTGCTCGATTTCGACCGCCCGCGCCGCAAGAAGAAGGTTCAGACCGTGCCGTTCGACAACGAGATCGTCCGGCGCGCCTACGAGATGTTCGGCCAGAAGATGGAGGACACCTATCCCGAGGAGGTCGAAGTCGAGGAGGAAGAGGACGAGAAGGAGCGCGAGAAGCGGCGTCGCAGGCTGCTGAAGGAACTCGCTTCGGGCAAGCTCGACGACCGGGAAATCGAAATCGAAACAGAGGAGCCGAGCAACCCGTTCGTTCAGGTCTTCACTCCGCAGGGCATGGAGGAAATGGGTCTCGACAACAACGCGATGGGCGCGTTCCCATCCCGCCGAAGCAGCCGGCGCGTGACAGTCGGCGAGGCGAAGGAGATATTGTTCGAGGACGAGGCGCGCAAGATGGTCGACCAATCGGCGATTCGGCGCGACGCTGTCCACCGCACCGAGCAGACCGGCATCATCTTCCTCGACGAGCTGGACAAAGTCGCGAGCAAGGGAAGCGGAGGCGCCGGTCCCGACGTCAGCCGCGAGGGTGTGCAGCGAGACCTGCTGCCCATCATCGAGGGCTCCACCGTGGCGACCAAACACGGGCCGGTCAGGACGGACCACATCCTGTTCGTCGCCGCCGGGGCATTTCACACCGCGAAGCCGAGCGATCTCATCCCGGAACTACAAGGCCGCCTTCCAATTCGCGTCGAGTTGGAAAGCCTGACCGAAGACGACTTCAGGCGCATCCTGCGCGAGCCAAAGAACGCCTTGACCAAACAGTATGAGAAGCTGCTCGCTGTCGATGGGGTTACCGTGACCTTCACCGACGATGCGCTCGACGAAATCGCGCGCGTTGCCGCCGAGGTCAACGCGAAAACTGAGAATATTGGCGCTCGAAGACTGCACACGGTTATGGAAAAGCTCTTAGAGACAGTCCTGTTCGAGGCGCCGGATATTCAATCCAAAGTTATTGAGTTCAATCGAACCGAGGTTTCCAACCGTCTTAGCGAATTAGCTAGCGATGTCGACCTAAGTCGGTATATCCTGTAGCAGCGACCCAACAATTGTGCGGATATGCGCAAGTTGCAAAGAGGCAAGGATGCACAAAGGGGGAGTTATGGCACTACCTTGGATTGGAATCGCGGCCGCGAGCACGATGCTCATCGCGCCGGTTCAGACTTCGTTATTCACCGCTAAAGAGCGCGAGGCCGTCGTTCGGTTTTGGAACGAGCCAGGCCGATATGATACGCGTCTGCCCGACGAGGCCGAGCGCAACGGTCCATATCAGGTGCGCCTGACCACGGCGGGTTCGATCTGGCTGCGTGAATACAACAAGCGCCGCGGGATGGGCAAGGTCGCGCCCACCGCCACCGCCCAGCCTCAGAACGAGCAGCAACGCGACTGGCAGCATTGGATCGACGCGAAGATCGAATGGGATCGCTGGCAGGCGATGCAGGCCGCCGAGGAATCCAACCGCAAGGTAATCGAACATGCGACCAAGTTCGATGATCGCAATCTGCCTAAGTCCGGACCCGATGATCCAGGCGAAGCTCCGGCCGAGCTCGCCGCATTCGCCGGCGAACCGCCCGCCTTCGCCGAGGCGGTGGTGCCGATGCTCCACTCCATTAGCTTTCCGGATGGGATGGTCGTCGCTTTTACCGACAACCGCAAGATGCGCAAGAACTACGCCTACTACCGATTCGAAAAAGGTGTGGCGAGCGAGGGCACGGCGGTTAAAGATATGCCGCGCGCGAAGCTCGATCATCTGTTCGATCTGGCCGGAGTCTCCGTGAAGGATGCGCGGGTCATGAAGTCGGTCTCAATCC
This sequence comes from Fimbriimonadales bacterium, assembly GCA_038202925.1. Classification (GTDB taxonomy): domain Bacteria; phylum Armatimonadota; class Fimbriimonadia; order Fimbriimonadales; family Fimbriimonadaceae; genus JAEVZK01. The sequence continues at coordinate 11,036 of JBBREM010000009.1, forward strand.
TCGAAGGCGGCTTCGACGCGATCAACACCTATGACACCGGCTATGTCTCAGTAGGATTTATCCAGTTTGCGTGTTTGAAAGATGGCGGAAACTCGCTAGGCGCGATGCTCGCGCAGTACAAGCACGACGACCCGCAGCATTTCCAGACGGACTTCCACCGGTACGGCATCGATGTGACGGATCAGGAGAAGCTCGCCTGCGTCGATCCCGCGACCGGATCGGAGCTAAGCGGAGAAGCTGCGGCGCGCAAGCTGATCGAGGATCGCCGGCTCATCGCCGTGTTCCAGTACGACGGCCTCAAGAGCGACGCCTACAACGCAATGCAAATCAAAGCGGCGATGGCGCAGTTCTATCCGGCAGACGATCACGTCACCCTGAACGTGAATGGGTCCGGCTTAAGCGTCCGCGTCGGCGATGTCGTTCGCTCCGAAGCCGGGCTGGCAACGCTGATGGACCGCAAGGTGAATACGGGCCACCTCGATCCGCTTCAGTACGTGCTGCAGCAATACATCGACGCGAACGAGGTGTCAAGCGTGGACGACCTTGCCCGATACGAGTACGACATCGTGACGTCGCTCCGGTATCGCAAGGATTATCTCGCGGATTCCAGCCTTACTCAGCCGACGCGCGGCGCGCGGTCGAGGCCCCTGCCCTCGCGCTCAGGCGGCCGGTTCGGTCGCGCCGGGATCGGGGGGAAGAAGGGCTCTGGCCGAAGCGGCCATAAGACTTCTCGTAATCCGTAAGCACCTTCTCCGAGTCGCTCGAAATCGTTCTCCCGGCCTTGCTGACGCTCCAGGAGACGAGCTTGATCTCGCTCAACCGCCACCCGTCGCCGCTCGCGACCCAGGTGTGCAGCTCTCGCTGGACGATGTCGCTCGATCCGTGCTTGAAGGCGAATCGCACGTCCGTCTTCGCCTCGCCGGCGAGCGTGTCGGCGCTCTCGATTTCGGCTTTAGCTCCGGGATGCAGGATCGAGCTCAGGGAGACGAGCTTCTTCTTGTCGAGCCCGCGCACGACCAGTGATCCTTGAGCCGCGGATAGTATCGCCTCGCGAGTCCATCCGGCCTTGTCGAGCTTAGCGTAGATGGGCTCGAATTCCTGCCGAACCGCCGGATCTTCGGCGTGCGCGGCACCGAGGGTAGCGAGCGCGATGAGAGCGAGAAACGGCTTCATGTCGCAGTTCAAGTGCAAGTCGCGTGCCAGCTGTGCATTGCGCAACCTGAGCGAAGCCGAAGGATCTCGGTATTCAGGCGGCGCTACCGTGCGGCGAGCATTTCTTGAACCACAGAGAGCACGGAGAACACGGAGAACATGAAGCCGTCATCCTGAGCGAAGTCGAAGGACCGCCGCATTCACGCGGACCTGATAGATGAGAATCTCTGAACCACAGGGGCCACAGAGCAACACGGAACCCGTCTCCTGGACTCCAATCTTCGCAGGCTCGATTTTCGCTCAGGATGACGGATCAGCCGCGACAAATCTGACGCGCCGATCTCTCAAGTTCAGAATCACGGATGCAACCGTAGTGCATGCGAAGACGCCCCCACTCACCATGGTCGTGAGCCCCACGTCCGGCCGCCAGCCGGTCAGGCTTTCGACCAAGAATTGCACATACGACTCGGCGTGTACGGGCGAACCCATCGCGGCGCGCATTTTCCATTGCAGGTCCGTGCACAGGCAATATCCAAAGCCAAACCAGAAGCCCAAGACAACCCAGGAGGCTAAGGTCAGACCCGCGCAGGCTAGGTGCAAACGCCGAGTGCGCCGCCACATCCAGCCCGTGCAATTGAAGAGGATGAGTCCGGTATGGAAGACGATCAGAAGCCGGTCCGCCAGCAGAAGCAGGGCTCTAGTTTCCGCTCCGACCGCCACTGTGGATAACTGAACGCGGCCTAGTTTCCTGGGCCTTCGTCTGGAAATCGATACTCAATTTCCTAGGCCATCTCTTGGAAATTAACGTAGACGCATGTATAGTTAAATAGGATGAAGCTCGCCCACCTCAGTGATACGCATCTCGGCTACTACGCCTACGGCAAAACGGCGGCGGGGCGGCAGAATCAGCGAGAGGTCGACGTGTGCGCCACCTTCCAGCGCTGCCTCGATGGGATCCTCGAGCGCGACCCCGATCTCGTCATTCATAGCGGCGACTTCTTCCACGTCACGCGGCCATCCAACTACTCGCTGATCTGGGCTTACAAAGCCATTACTCGCTTCCAAGCAAGGCGCGGCGGGCGGCCCTTCGTGATCATCGCTGGGAACCACGACACGCCGCAACACGCGGAGGCCGTGAACATTCTGCGCCTCTTCGACGACATCGACGGCGTGCGCGTGGAGACCGATGCGACGCGCTTGGTCGAGCTTGGCGAAACCAGCGTGCTGTGCGTTCCGCACAAGAGCCTGAGTGCGGGTGAGAACGTCTCGTGGGCGAGGCCGGTCGGCGCACACCATGCGATCCTAACCTTGCATGGGATGGCCGACCGCGCCGAGCTGGATCACTTCGACTTCGAGCTGAAGGAGACCCGGCCCGACGACTGGACGTATGTAGCCCTCGGAGACTGGCATGTGCACCAGCCTTACGGGCGCAACATCTGCTACGCGGGCTCGACCGACTTCACCGAGCCGGACATATGGGGAGCATGCGGGCGGCCCAAGGGATGGGTGTACTTTGACTCGGAGATCGGGCAGCTTGAGCATGTGTCTTTGGCGACGCGGCGCGTGATTGACCTTCCCCCGATCGATGCCGATGACCTGACGACGGAGCAGCTCGGCGAACATCTGGTGGCGAACGCAACGTGGGACGACGACGACTTGCCCGTGGTGCGCCAGCGCGTTCGCAACGTCAGGTACGGGCTCGAATGGCCCCTCCCCACGGAGCGTTCGATCGCAGCGCGAGCGCTGTTTTACAAGGTTGAAAAGATAAGAGTGAGCGAGATGCCCACTCTGCTCTCGGGCTCGACCCAAGCAGCGAGCCTTGAAACCTGCTGGGGAAATCACATCGACGCGAGTCCGTTCGGCGCGGCGATCGACAAGACGAATCTGAAGCAGCTAGGGCTCGATCTCTTGCAGGAGGTGGCGGAAGATGAAACTGCTCCGGTTGAAGCTTGAGAATTTCCGGCAGCATCGCGACACCGAGATCAACTTCGGCGACGGGATGACCGCTATTGTCGGGGCAAACGGTACCGGCAAGACCACGATCCTGGAGGCGATCACGTTCGCGCTGTACGGGGTCCAGCGCAAGACCCGCGAGACACTGAAATTCCACTGGGCGGAGCCGCGCAGCAAACTGCAGGTAGTGCTGGAATTTGAATTCGAGGGGGCGCGATTTGTGCTGGAGCGCAATGCCACCGATGCCTCGCTGAAAGAAGTGAGCCGGGAACCGGCAGTCACCCGCGCAACCGGGCTCCGCGAGGTCAAAGCCGCGTGCGAAAAGCTGCTGCGGCTGAGCTACGAGCAATTCAAGAACTCATTTTGCGCTGAGCAAAAGGGGCTCGCCTTCTTGCAGTTCAACACGGATACCCGCCGCCAGGAACAAGTCGCGAAGATGCTCGGCTTCGAGCGGCTGAGGCTCGCCGCTGCTCGGGCGAACGAGCAGGGGAGGGTCTTTCGCGGCATTGCCGATGGATTTGCTCTGACTATGGGCGATTTGCCGCAACTTGCTGCCGCAAAGTCCATGGCGCAGGAAGAGCTAAAGGCGGCCGAGAAAGTTGTCGCTCATGTGCGCGAGCTGCAAGCCGAATTCAAGAAGCTGCTTCCGCCGGCGGCAGCAAAGAAGCAGCTTGCCGACGAATATGGCCGGCTGACCCAAAAGGCGGATGTATTCGGAAGCACTGCCGAAGCCCTGAAGTCGGCGAGGAAGAGGGCCGAGAACACCATGGCGAAGGCCACGGCGGATGCGGCCACAAAGCGCGACCTGGAGCCGTTGTTCTTGGAGTGGACGAAGCTGGATGGCGCGGTACTGGAGATGCAGGTGCTGCGCGAGACCGAGCGCGAGCATGAGCGAGGTCTGGCAGAACTGGCGCGGCTTGATGCGGAACTGGCCGAGCTCGATAAGAAGATGTCAGGGTTTAAGGCCATCGATGTCGAAGCGTCGCGAAAGGCGGTTCTCGCCGCAGCCGTGGCGTCGAAGGGCGCGGCAGCGGCGCTGAAGGACGCCGAAGCAGGCTGGTCGAAGAGCCTGATGGCTACCCAACGCGCGCTCGCGGAGGCGCAGGCGCATCTCAAGGAGGCTCAACGAGCCTTGGCGCGGGCGGAAGAATTGGTCAGGCAAGGAATCTGCCCAGAATGCGGGCAGCCCACCACAGGCTCCTTCGAGGAGCGACTTATCCAACTCCAAACGACGGTTACGGGCTGCGAAAAGTCCAATTCGCAAGCCGAGAAGGCATTTGCCTCCGCAGGTGGCAAACCAAGTGCGGTGTCGAAGGCCGAGTCCGGGCTCCAGTCAGCGCAGGCGGTACACGTCAAAGCGCAGGACGGCCTCGCCACAGCCGAGAAGTTAGAGGTCGAGTTCAAGACGCTCTCGCGAGAACGCGAGCCCAAGATCGGTCGACAGAAGTCGTTGAAGGGGGAACTCGCCAAGCAGACCCCGAAGTACGACCGCGCCGCCCACGAGCAAGCCGACGCGCGGCTGAAATTGCTGCGCCCGAAGCAGGAGGCCTATCTCCGGCTTGGCGGCGCTGATGAGGTCTTGGCATCGGCAACGAAGGACTTAGGGCAAGCCGTCAAGGATATCGAGGCCGCCCGGCAGGAGTACAAGCGGCTGATCGCCGAGCGCGATAAGCTGCCCTTCAAGTCCTCGGAAGACGTGCAACAGGCGATTAACGACTTCGAGCGGCTGAGAGATCGCGTCGTCGATGCCTCGGCGCAAGAAAAGCAGGCGGGCGCGCAGATTCAGATCTGCGAGGCCAAGCTAAAGCAAGCAGAAGAGCGCATCGTCACGTACCGGGAAGCGGAAGGGGCCCTCAAGGAAAGCCGGAGTCAGGCGTTGCTGCACGAGACTGCCGACCGGCAAATGAAAATTCTTCGCGAAGAGCTGAACGCGGTGATCCGGCCCGAGTTGGAGATGCGAGCCTCCGACAATCTGGCGCTGCTCACAAACGGGCGGTACCCGGTTTTGGAGCTCGACGAAGAATTCAATGCCACCGTAATCGAGGACGACGGGGTGCGGAAACAGGTCATTTCTGGGGGCGAGGAGGATGTGGTTGCGCTGGCTCTTCGGATGGCGCTTAGCGAGCTGATCCAGGAGCGTCAGGGAAGGCCGATGTCGCTTCTCATCCTCGACGAAGTGTTTGGCAGCCTCGACTCTGACCGCCGCCAGGCTGTTCTCGAGCGCCTTCAGGCGATCAAAGGGCGCTTCGCGCAGATCCTCGTGATCAGCCACATCGAGGAGATCAATCAGGTGGCAGACCACTGCATCTTCCTCCAGCGCGACGAACGGACTCGGGCGACAGCGGTTGGCGATCTTCCCTTGGAGATCGGCCAGTTGGCGCTGGTCTGATCGACTACATTTTCACGAATCGCCAGAACGTTACGGGCTTGCCGTTCACCATCGGAACCAGCTTCGATCCCTCAACCCGGTAGCTCGTGCCCAGGCTCGCGCCTCCGACTTCCGAGAGTTCAACGCGGCCCGCATCGAAGGTGTAGGTCCCTTTCGCCAGCGGCACCGGGCCGATGGTGATATCAAAGGTCCGGTCGCTTTTGAGATCGAGCTCCGTTTTCTCCGCGCCCGGTCCGAATCCATTGGCATCCTGCTCGATGTGATACTTGCCGACTATTGGATCGCCTTTACAACCCATCAGGCTGAAGCAGATAGCGGCTACCAGGAGAACCAAAAATCGCATGGAGTGTAAATTACCTCGGGTCGAATCCGCATTCGATGGACTGAAGGGCCGACTGCTTGCCACCAGCCTTGCCCCAGTCAACCGACAGCGCCGCGTTGCCGGTCTTGTTGAACCACCTAATTTCGATGCGGTGCCAGCCTGCCGCGAGGGGCGCGGTGCCCGTCTTCGTGATTGCGCCGTGCAGCCCGCCATTGTCGACGACTCGCTTGCCGTCGAACCAAAGGTCGGCGCCGTCGTCTGCGGTTAACGCGAACACGTAGACGGCGTTTGCCGGCGCCTTTAAGAAGCCGGTGTATCGGCGGCCCACATATTCGGCCATCTTGCCTTCAACCTCGATTGGCCCGATCACGGATGTTGCCGCCCTGGCCGGTTTCAGTTTGGCGAAATCGGGCAGCACGTCCCAATTGCCGGTGAACTCCTCACACCAAAGGCCCGATGCGGCCGGAGCAGCCGCCATCGCGGGCCACGGCGAGACCTTCTCAAAATGCTGCTCGACGATCCCGGAGACGCGTTTCCCATGGTGGAACGCGGCGGCTCTGATCGTGCCAGTCGCCTGGATATCAACCGGTTCCTTGTACAACGCGGCAGTGGTCGTCGGGTCAGAGCCATCGAGGGTGTATCGAATCTGCAGCTCGGACGAGCCGCTGTCGAGACGCACCGCCACCGAATCGACGAGCACCGTCGCGGGAGCTATGATCTTTGGCGTCTTGTAGACAATCGGCGCTCCGACGACGGTAAGAGCGAATGTATAGACTGGCTCCTTAAACGCCGGCACCTGCACCTCGACATCGGGGCCAACGCGTTTCCACTTAAGCGCCGGCTTGATGCCGACAACCTCGTTGCCCAATCCCGGGATAATCAGCTTCCCATTCGAGGGCCGATCGAAGACATGCAGATACAGGATCGTCTTGCTGCCCTCGCGCTTGGTCGTGCTTCGCCCCCAGGCGAGCTTGTCGAACACGGACGCGGTGGTGCCGTAAATCGAGTCGCCGTGAGCGCGCATCCACTTGCCTATGTCGCGCAGACGCTCAACTGATTCGGGCGGGAACGTGCCATCGGCTCTGGGACCGACGTTCAGCAGGTAGTTGCCGCCCTTGCTGGCGATGTCTACCACGTTGTGGAGCAGCTCGGTGGACGACTTCCAATCCTTGTCGTGCGAGTTGTAACCCCAGTGGTCGTTCATCGTCATGCAGGTTTCCCAGTCGATGCCGGGAAGCCCGTCGGGCGGGATGGTTTGCTCGGGAGTGCCGAAGTCGCCGACGCCGGCATTGCCGCCGTCTTCGATCCCGCCTCGCCCGACGGTGACTCGGTTATTGACGATCACGTTCGGCTGCAACTGGCGGCACAGGGTATACAGCGCGTCGCCGTACTTCGTATTCCAAGTTGGCTCCCACTCGCCATCGAACCACATGACGCCGATCGGCCCGTAGCGGGTGAGCAACTCCGTGACCTGGCTGCGCAGATACTCCACGTAGCGATCCATGCTCGCTCCTTCGGCAGAGCGCGTCGCAGCTTCCCAGGGCCGACGCGGCAGGTAGTCCGGATGGTGCCAATCCATGATCGAGTGGTACCAACACATCTTCAGGCCGTACTTCTTGCAAGCCGCAGCCATCGCGGCCATGATGTCGCGCTGGAAGGGCGTATGCTCGACGCTCCAGGCGCTGTACTCGGTGTGGAATAGGTCGAAGCCCTCATGATGCTTGGTCGTGATAACCACGTACGTCATGCCCGCGTCGCGAGCCATTTTCACCCACGCTTCGGCGTCGAACTTAACCGGGTTGAACCTGGCAAGCAGCTTCTCGTATTCCGAAACCGGGATGTGCGCCTCGTCACGGATCCACTCTCCGTAAGTCGTCTTGCCATGCCATTCGCCGGCGGGGACGGAGTAGAGGCCCCAGTGAATGAACATCCCCAGGCGCGCCTCGCGCCACCATTTCATCCGCTGGTCTCTCCGGGTTTTGGTCTCTTTCATCTGGGCGAAGCTGGCGAAAGCAAGCAGCGCAAAAAGCGCGATCAGGCATGTGCGCATGTGCTGTAACGATAGCCGATTCTCTACGGAATACCGATCCCTTGCTTGACTGCGAATGTCGGCGCAGGGACAAGGCCCATCGGCACGAAGTAGCTTAGGGCCACTGGGATATCGGCCCCCGCGCCCAGACTCTGGTTGACCTTTACGTAAGCCGTGTAAGACTCCCGCTTGCTCTGTCCGGTCGCGTGCGTCAAGGTCAGCGTTGAGGAATTGAAATGCACGACGATGTAGAAGGGACCGGTGGCGCTGAACGGGTTGCCGTTGACGAGATGGACGGTCTGCGTTCCCTCATTGCCATTGATCGTAATTGCGCCTACGTTCAAGGTGATTCCGCCTTGGGCGACCCCCGCGAGCTTGAGATTGTAGGTCGTGTAGCTCTGCATCGAGACTGGATTTAGTCCCGGATCAGAGTTGATATTCGACTGGGGCGGCAGGAATTGATTCGCAACCCACGACACCGCCGCCGGCCGGCCGCCGAGCGCGGCCCGATTCGGATCGGACGGCGGAAGGACCTGGCCCGTCTCGCCCGTCGTGCAAAGGTAGGCGAGCAGACCGAGGCTGGGAGTCGACTGGATGAATTGCGGGAAGAGGGTCGAGATGGGAATCGCGACTTCAACACCCTTAGGCGGGCTTCCGAACGATCCTGCTCTGGGCTGGTATGACAGAACCGACGCGGCATTCCGAAGGGTGGCAAGCCGCTGCATGTCGATCCTGAAAAGTCCCGCCTGCGCGCCAAACGCCGGGGGCGTGGCAAGCCCGCCGATGAACGTAGCCTCCGGCGCGGAGCTAAGCCTGCTCCCGCGGAAGGAGCCGACCGCGAACTCCGCCCCAAACCCGGTTGGAGCAGTTACCTGCGCGTTAGAAAGCAGGCGTCCGGCGGGACCGGTGTCGTCCGCAAGTTGCGAGAAGTCATGAAGACCGCTGCCTGATCCGGGATCGGTATCGAGAAACATCGCGAGCCCGTTCGTGAAGCCCTGGCTCGGCTCGATCTGCCCGGCAACACCGAGGTAGATGTACTGATCGTCATTCGTTGCGTACAGCAGATCGATATGGTTTCCGCCGCTGCTTGGCGAGCGGCTCTGGGTCGCAATCGCCGAGCCGTACTCGGACAGCACGCCATCGATCGTGGAGAACGTGCCGGGGTTGACATTGAAGAAGCAGAAGAAATCGGTGAAGACGCCAGGCCGGCTACCGGTGTCGGCGAAGACGCGAACCTTCAGCGAGTGCAAGCCCGGATCCAAATGGCTCACGTCGAGCCCCTGAATGGTGAATGTCTTGCTGCTAACCTCCACTCTGCGCGATTTCTCGACTGCTGCGCCGCTCGTAGGCGTCGCCAGGAAACAGCGGTCGGTCAAACCCTCGGGCGTGTTCGATAGCACGGTCACGCCCGGGGGGGCGACGCCATTGTCGAGCTTGATAGCGGCGGTGGAGCCGACCGAATCGGTTGTTATCTGGAGATCGACTTTTCCCGACGTGACCGTCACCGCGCGGTACGTTCCCCCCGCCGCCCACGCGGTTGCTGGGCTGGTGAAAGTAGTGAATGGAAGGGCTGAGCCACCCTGGATCACGCTCACCGCTTCCACGCCGGCTACGGCAGCTGGCGGGAGTGGCACGTAAACAACGTAGCCGCGAGCATTGTTGTCGATCCCGGGCGCGCTGTTGGCGGGAACGATGATCGTCGCCTTGCCGTCACCGGCGACGGAGACGTTGGGCTGCTGGCCGGATAGGTCCTTGAGCACGGTGCCGGGGGCAAACGCGGTTTGCACAGTGGCGGTAATGGCCGTCATGTCTCCGCGGATATTGAGCCCCACGAGCATCACGCCCGAGCCCCCGACTTGTCGCTCGTACACGTAGAGATTGCCGGTCTGAAAACGATTGACGAGGAAGCCGCGCCCGAATCGGGCGCGCGCATCGACTAAGCGCAGCATCGTGTCGCCACCGGCCCCGAGGGCGTCGAACCGGCCGGGCTTGGGAAACTGCGTGTAGTCGTTCGGATCCTGATTGTTGCCATCGTAGTAAACGATGCTCGAACCGGGGCGGGTAAGGAGGAACGCGTACCCCAGATTGTTCGCCTGCGGCGGTCCGCCATCGTGGCTCTGCAGGAACGCCACACCCACGTCGGTGGCAAGGCCGCCCAGCTCATACGGCAGGCCCGTGGCCGAATTGAGGCCGTAGCCATTGGACAGCGCCTGGCTCACGCTGCCGAAGCCGCGCGAGTTCAGAAGGCTATCAAGATTGAACTTGAGCGGGAAGTCCAGCAGGTTCATGCCGGTCTTGATGTATTCGCGCTGCTCGTAGGCATCGCTCGTGAGGTCCTCCCCGAAAATGAACAGGTTGGGATTCCAGAAGTACAGAGACGGCAGCAAGTCGACGGCGCTCGACCATGGTCCGGCCTGGGTTTGCACTTTCGCGAAGAATTGCGGCGGCGTGTGGCGAACGGCGTCGAGCCGGTAGCCATCGAATCCAATCTGGGTCGTCAGCCACCACCCCCAGCGGCGCAGGTACTGGCGCACATCCTCGGCGACCACCTTCCGCTGCGGATAGAACGAGGGGACGGTTGCATGGCGCACGAAGCTCGGTTTTCCGTAGATGTTGAAGCTGGAGTAGGAGGGAAGGGTGAACGGTCCGGTTTCGGCCTGATTGCCGTCTTCATGCGCGATATCGGCGAGGCCGACGATATCGTAGTTCAGCGTTCCGAACGCGAATGGACTCGCGTTGTTGAAGTCGATCTCCGAGTTTGAGGTGTCGGCGGAGGAATGGATATGGAAATCCTCGGGAATTTGCTCGGGATAGCTCGTGATCGCCGTGCTGCCTCGATTGTCGTTGTGGTTGAAGACGAGGTCGGTAAAGACTTCCAGCCCCAGGCGATGAGCCACCCGGATTAGGTTTTGCAGCTCCTCCGTAGTTCCATAGCGCGTGCGCAGCGAGCCGAACTGCATGCGGTCGCCGAGATCGAAGCGATCAACCGGGTTGTAGCCCACGCTGAGTCCGCCCGAACCAGACTTGGTCGGCGGCGGCAGATAGATCACCCCGTAACCCGCCTGGACTACCTCGGGCAAGCGCTTGAGGATCGTGTTGTAGTCGGTGGAGAACCACTGCAGGATGGCTCCGGCGCGATTCTTAGGCGCGGATCGACTAAGGAAAGCGAAGTTCTGGCCTCCATTGCTGTCGAACAGGGAGGCTCCGTTGGTGACGTCTGCACGGATGTAGAACTGCAGATCGCTGCCGCCGCGCATCGGGCCGAGGACGGCGAACCACTGCGTGTTGCTGCCGGTGTTGAAATCGAACTGCATGGGCACAGATTTAGTCGTGCGCCAATTGTCCAGGGTGTAGACGAGGACGGCGCTCTGTCCCGAACTGATCGGCGATGTCTGTGTGATCACGGATACGCTTTGCGTAGGTTGGATGAACGATCCGCGAACAGGCAGTTCGCCAACTCCGGTGAGAAAGAGATGCGTGTTTCCGACGAAGGTCAGCGACTGCGCAAGTGCCGCTTGAAGCCCAATTGCGAGGAGGAGGATCGAAAAGAGAACGCGCATGAGTTAAAAAAAGGCCCGCGAGGCGATGAGCACCTCGCGGGCCGGGATGGAGACTCTTAGCTTCGGTTGCGTCGTCGGCGAATCAGAGCGAGCGCGCCAAGAGCGAGCGCCGTCATCGTCGTCGGCTCTGGAACGGGGGCCACCGTGAAATACTGGTTGCCCGCGAAGTTGTTCAAGTTAACTCCGCTGAGGGTTCCGGTGAAATTACCTGCGCCGTCGCCGCCGAGGTTGCCGGTGCCGGCTGGCAGGGAGCCGAGCCACTGGTTTGAGGCGTAGTCGTTTCCGCCGCCGTTGATAAACGCTGAGATTTTAATCGCGCCTGTCGGATTCCCGAGGGCGGCGAGCGGAATCGCGAGCTCGATACCCGTGGTAACCGCGGTTTGACCCGTAGCTGTCGTGCCGGTCACACCTGCGGTGTTGGAGTTATTGATCGCCGCCTGAACGCCGTTGCTGGTTCCTCCGCTAAGCGCGCCGAGCCCAGTTGCGCCATATCCGTTCGATCCAGAAAAGCCGCCAGACCAAGCGGTGCCGGTGAACACCGAGTTGTTGACGAAGAACGTCGTACCGTCACCGTTGAGAACAAAGGCATACCCTGCGTTAAACCCAGTGTCGAACGTGAGGCCGTCCATCTTGTTCTGGTTCGCGTCGGTCGGCATGCCCAGAAGCTGGTTCTGCCCCGCGCCTCCGGTGCTGATGAACACGTCCAGCTTGTTGAAGTTTGACTCTAGATTTCCGGACAGGAACACATAGAGAGTAGAGCCGAGGATTTTCCCGTAGGCGGCATCCAGCTCCGAACCGTTTGCCGTTCCAATCGCGCCTGAATTCGAGTCGCCGAAACCTGTGGCGTTCTGCTGAACGGACAGCGCGGATCCATATGCAACGTCAAGTGTTCCATCGACGACTTGTGCCTGAGCCGCGACAACGGTAATCGCCAAGGCCGCTAAAGTCCAACGTAATCTCATCAATCTCCTCCCAAACACACGCGCGGCAACTTCCGCGCGAATACGTATTCCTATTCTGCACCAAGTTGATCGGAATGCAAAATCAATCTGGTAGTTATGCTGGCGGAATTAACGGATCGCTTGTTCCGTCTCGTTGTCGAAAACGTGAATTCCGCCGAGATTGACGACGAAATCGGCAGTCTGCCCTTCCTTGACCTTCGTGCCGGTGTCGAGCGTGGCGATCAGGTGGTGCTTGCCAACCTCAAGGTAGGCGACGTATTCGTGGCCGAGCGGCTCAAGCACATCGACCTTCGCCTTGACTGTGTTGTCGGCGGTCCCTTTGACATGACCTTCGAGGTTTTTGTCGAAGATCGCTTCGGGCCGGATGCCGAGCGTGACCGACTTGCCCTCGTGCCCGAGCGCGGCGTGGCCCTTGGGCAAGGGAAGCTTGAATTCACCCGCATCGAGCGCGCCGCCCTTGATCGTCGCCTCGATGAAATTCATGGGCGGTGAGCCGATGAAGCCGGCGACAAACTTGTTGGCTGGCTTGTTATAGACGACCTCGGGCTCGTCGCACTGCTGCAGCTTCCCGTCGCGCATGATTGCCATCCGCTGGCCCATCGTCATCGCTTCGACCTGGTCGTGAGTGACGTAAATGGTCGTGATGCCCAGGGAGCGGTGAAGGCGAATGAGCTCGGCGCGGGTCTGAATGCGCAGCTTGGCATCCAGGTTGGAAAGCGGCTCGTCCATGAGGAATACCTTCGGCTTGCGCACGATCGCGCGAGCAAGCGCCACGCGCTGCCGCTGGCCGCCGGATAGCTCCTTCGGACGTCGGTGCAGATACGGCTCGATGTCGAGCATCTTCGCCACCTCGCGCACGCGCTGGTCGATGTCCTGCCGCACCTTCTTCGCCTCGCCCATGTGGCTCAGCTGCCAAAACATGCCCCTCAGCTCGCGCAGCCGCAGGCCAAACGCGATGTTGTCGTACACGTTCATGTGCGGATATAGGGCGTAGTTCTGGAAGACCATCGCGATGTCGCGATCCTTGGGCGGCGTGTCATTGACTCGCTTTTCGCCGATCAGGATGTCGCCCTCGGTCACCTCCTCGAGGCCGGCAACCATGCGAAGGGCGGTCGTCTTGCCGCAGCCAGAAGGGCCGACGAGGACCATGAACTCTTTGTCCCTGATCTCAAGGGAAAGGTCGTCGACGGCGCGCACATCCTTGCCGAAGACCTTTGCGATGTTGTTGAACGTGACACTAGCCATAACGGAACGGTCTTTCGATTATAGGATGCTTCGACCCGCAGCGGCGCATTCTTTCCTGCGCACTTTCGGATTGAACCTGGAATCGGAATCCCTGCGCCGAATTACCTGACCTTGGACGATGGTGATCGATGACCCCTCGCAAGCTGTAGATCCCCGCTCATCCGCCGGTTTAACAATCCTCAGACAACTAGTTACTTTGAGGGAATAGTAGCAAGAGTACGCTCGGCCGCCTTCCGTAATTGCGGCGTCCCGTAACGCAGCGCAACGCGGAAAAGAGGACGAGCATCTGCCCATTGGCCCAAGTCAATAGCACGGCTCGCTGCACGGAAGGCTATCACCGGGTCATTCCGATTCTCGGAGAGATATGCGCGGTAATCCGCCAGCGCTCGCGCGTAATCAGCGTGTGTGTCGTATTCGTAGTCCGGGTCAAATGCAACGAAGCAGCGTAAGCAATCTTCGTTTGTGTTTTAGCGGTTCGCGTCTTTAGTTGGCGGGCAACCTCTTGGGAGTCTCCGCGTCGCCGGGTACTGCAAAGTAGCATGAGAATCCTGATTGCAAAAGAGCGGCAAAGGGTGTGTACAGAGAATGTGTTTGATCGGGAACTTGATAATCGCGAAATGCCCTTGGGCCGGTGACGTTCCAAGACCAGTCTGATGCGGCCAAGGAGCCAGTCAAGAGTGTGCCGATAACCTTTTGGCCTACCAAATATCTGCGGGCCCAAGCTGGCGCATCAGCCTTTCCGCCGCCAAGAACTATGTCCAAATAATACGGCTCTGCCAGGTACCCACCGATCCGGCTCCGCCGTTTGCGATGGAGTCACCGGGGCCCACCGCTCCCGTCGCCTGTGCAGAAGCTGGAACGATCTTGGTGTACGTTCCTGTAAAAGGAATCATGCTGTAGAGTGTGCCTTGTGAAGTAGCCCCAGTTCCGGCGCCGTTCGGCACCGGTGCATCCTGAATACCGTCGTCACAACTGCCGGAAGCCCCCGACCAGGTTGCTTTGGCGGTTTCTACGAGCCGGAAATGGGTTGGTGCAGGCTCTAAATCCCCTTCGTAATCCTTTACCCACGTAACCGTTAGGGTGATAGAGCACGAACAAGTCACGCTTTTGCCTTCGCCGCTGCCACCCCATCCGCTCTCGCTTTCGGTGTACGGGGTGGTCGTCGTGCTAGCATCCGTTGCTGCAGTTACCGCGCCATTTTGGTACGCGACTTTAAAATGTGCTGCCGAGCAGAGGCAAGTCAACGCGATCAAAAGAGAGAGCTGAGCGAGGTTAAGCGCAGAATCCTTCGTAATGTCATGTCAGTGGGCAATAAGACCGATCAATTGCAGGCATGTTCCTCTTGCGATCACTTTTCTGCAAAGTTCTCGCTCAGTACCTTTGCGGAAATTAGATTCGCACCTGTCAATTTGACGGTTGCTGCAGTCGTTCGCCGTCGCTCTCCGTTAATGGACAAATCTGGCGATGGGCCATGAATAACGAACGACGCGTCGATTCGGCCGAAATCCGTGGAACCGTGCTCGGCGATGATAGAGATGCCATCCTCACACCCGTTAAGCTGAATTTCCATCTCGCTCCGCTCGCCGCGCCGGTAGCCGAAGCTGAGGCCGTCGTCGGCGCTGTATCGATACGAACTCTTCATCGTCGATCCGGGGACTGCGAACATGTGGAAGACGACCTCGCGCAAGACCGTCCGGTTGTCCTTCGGCGTGCCTTGGCGCATGGGGATGATCGATCCGTTCCGGATAAACATCGGGGTTTCCGAGTTCGTCGCCGAAAAGGCGCCGCTACGCACCCATTCCCCATTCGTCGCGTCGTACCAAGGCTCGTCGCCGGGGAGGACGACTTCTCGCGTCTTCGCCTTACCCAGGATGGGGGCTTGAAGGATCGAGGGGCCGATCATAAACTCATCGTTGATCGCATCGAGGCCCTGGTCGTCGAATTCGTAAAACAACGGCCGCATGATCGGATCGCCGGTTAGCTCCTGCTCGATGTAGAGGTTGTAGAGATAAGGCAGCAGCTTGTACCGCAGCCGTATGTAGCGCCGCATGACCGCCATCGTCGTAGGCGACAAGTTCCAAGGCTCCTGGTCGCGCGTGCCTTTGGAGGAGTGGTTGCGCAGGAAAGGGAAGAGGAAGCCCGCCTTCATCCACCGAACCATCAGGTCATCCGTGACATCGCCTCCAAACCCGCCGAGGTCCGGCCCGTTGAATGGCACCCCCGAGATGGAAAGGCCAAGCGAGCACGGGATGCAGTTGGCGAGATAGAAGTCGTTCGAAACGTTGTCGCCGGTCCAGATCGCGCTGTGCTTGGAGCTGCCGATAAAGCCCGACCTCGAGAGCATGAAAGGCCGCTCATCCGGCCTTGCCTGGGCGAAGCCGTCTCGGGTCGCCATCTGCATCCCGAGGGCGTAGTCGTTGTGGTGAGCCTCATGGGGCTCGCTGCCATTGCCAAACCGCATGCCGGTCGGGTCGACCGGTCCCGTGGAGGGGTCGTTCATATCGACCCAAGCCGCGCCGAAGCCTTCCTCCGCGAATCCCTTGACGTATCCAGCCCACCACTCGCGCACCTTGGGCAGCGTGAAATCGGGGAAAACGGTTTCGCCCGGCCAGACCAGCCCGACGAACTCCCCTCCTTCGGCGTTCTTGCAAAAGGCACCCTTGCTGCGGCCGTCGTCGTAGACCGCATAGCCTGGATCCTGCTTGACTCCGGGATCGATGATCGGCACGATGCGGCGACCGTTCCTCTTCAATGCCTCAGCGGTCGCGGCCGCTCCGTGGGGAAACATCTCCTTGCTGGTGTTGAAGATGCGGAATCCGTTCATGTAGTCGAGATCGAGCCAGAGACCATCGCAGGGAATCTGGTGCTCCTCAAACTTGGCATCGAGCGCCACAAGGTCGTCGTGCCCCCCATATCCCCAGCGCGACTGGTGGTAGCCGAGCGACCAGAGCGGCGGCGTTGGCGTGACCCCGACCAGCTTCTGCAGCTTCCGCGTGACCTCGCGCAGGGTTGGGCCGCAGATGATCCACAAGTGCGGCTCGCCTCCTTCGCTGCCGAGAATCAGCTCGGGCGCGGTGCGCTGCCATTCGACAAAAACTCGCGACTCATCCGTTCCGGGCGTCTGCATGAAGGTCGGGTAAGGGTTGTGCAGGAGCAAACCCACATATTCGTCCCCGATCTTGACGCACACGTAAGGCGTGCTGAAGTAGGGCGGATCGCTAGGGTGTTCTTTCCACTGGGCAAAGTGGAAATCGCCCCACACGTCGGTATTCCAAAACTTCGTGCGGAGGCCCGAAAGCTCCACCCGGCCGAAGGTCTTCTCCCCCATGCCGTAGAAGCGCGCCGCGCCGTGCAGGCGGAGCCGAAACATCGATGCTTCGCCGGAAACACCGATGTCTCCGGCGAAGAGTCCATCCATCTCGATCCCGCCTTCTGGCGTGATTCTAACTCGTGAGCCTTCAGTCTGGGGAGGTGGCTCAAGCGACTCCAAACAGCCGTTCGGCGCCCACCTTCCGGACAGCGACAAATGATAGACATCGCCCTCGAAGGCAGCGAGCGAAGCCGTCAAAGTCGCCTCGCCCAAATGCAGCGCTCCCGATGAGGAGCAGAAATGGCTTGCAAACGTGAAGTTGGCAGGGTGAGGGTACTTCGTAAAAAACATCGGGAAAGTCGGCGGTTATCGGCCGCCCAGGCCACTCAGCGTAACGCCCTCGACAAAGTATCGCTGAGCGAAGAAGAATAAGGCTAGCACCGGCAGCATCGTCATCGTGGCAAAAGCCATCAGCAGCCCCGGCTCTCCGCTGCGCTCTCCCTGGAAAAGTTGAAGGGCGTACGAGAGAGGCATGTTCTCCGGCGAGTTGATGTAGATGAGCGGCCCGATAAAGTTGTTCCAAGCGCCGACGAACGTTGTTACCGCGATGACCGCGAGCGCCGGCTTCACCTGCGGCAGCATGATTGACCAGAACGTGCGGGGAGGGTTACAGCCGTCGATCTTCGCCGCATCCTCAAGCTCCATCGGCACATTCTTGAAAAACTGGCGGAGCAGAAAGACGTTGAACGCGGATGCGAAGAAGGCGGGCACCCAGAGCGGATAGAGCGTGTCGATCCATCCCAGGCTGCGGAAGATGAGGAACTGCGGAAGCATCGTCACCGCCGCCGGAAGCATCATTGTCGCGAGCACGAGCCCAAACAGAGTGTCCCGGAACGGGAAGCGCATCCGCGCGAAGGCGTAGGCCACGATCGATGAGCTGAACACCGCGCCGATTACGCTTAAGATCGTAATTATCAGCGTGTTCTTGAGATACACAAGCCCGCGGTTCGTTTCGGCCGGAAGGTAGTCGAGCGCTTCGGAATAGTTTCTCGTCCTCAGGCCGATGTTGCGAATCGGGTCGACCTGGTTGGCTTGGAAGACCTGCTGCTGGCCGGCCAGCGCATCGGGCGCCATGAATTCAACCCGCCTGCCGCCGTCCGGCAATTCCTCGATGACTTTGCCGCGGAACGACTGTCCCTTGAAGCTGCCGGAAACTAGAGGGATCTCCTTGGCGACTTCCTTCAGCTCGCTTGGCTTCGCGTCGTAGGTGTAGCCAAGGTAAGCCGGGGGCTTCGAGACGGCGACGGTTACGGTGCCGTCGGTATTGCGGGTTAGGATCGAGCCGTAGACGGTCCGGTCTCGGAAAGTGCCCTCGTAGAGGGGATCCTTCTTGTCCATGTACTCGACGGTCTGCTGGACGCGCGGAATCCAGACGATACCGTCCGGCGAGCTCATGTCGCGGTCTTCTTTGAAGCTCGTAATGAGCGCCCATGCGAAGGGAATGCCGAAGACGATCGACCCTGCGATCAACGCCGCGTGCGTCATGATCGACTTCGCCCAACCACGCACGTGCGCGTAGCGAGTCGCCAGCCCCATGACCGCCCCGGCCGCGACGGCGAGGCCGATCAGGCCGATGATCGTCGGTACACCGAAGTGAACGCTGCCCTTGAGGACGGTGATGGGGTCATTGCTGCGCCGATAGAGGAAGGCGCAGACGAGCCCGATTGCCAGCCATATCCCGAGAGATCGTAGCTTGGCTAACCGCTCAACGCTGTCAAGCGCGAAGGCTGCCTGCAAGCCGCGCACGACGACAAGCACCCACGACAAGACGGCGAGCCACACCGTGAATGGCATGACGAACCAGACAAGCGGCACCCGCAAGCCGCCGGTCGCTCCATCGCCAGGCGGCAGCCCAACCTTCATGATGCTCGCGGCGACGATCACCGACACGGCACCGGCCACGCCGGAAATCGCGACGCTGCGGAGAATCTTGATGCGGTCCTGAGCGGGCGAGGACGTCACGAAGTGCAGCAGCCGCGCGGCGGCCACGAGCAGGAGCACAAACCCCACCCATGACAGCAGCGTTCCAACCGAAAAAAGAAGGTTCTCGCTCATCGCTCGTTCTCGTAATGCACCCAGCGCGGGGCGAGGCGGAACTGGATCAAGGTGAGGCCAAGGATCACGACGAAGATCATCCATGCGAGCGAACTCGCATAGCCCATCTTAAAGTAGTTGAAGCCATTGGTAAAGAGGTGGTAGACGGGCGTGAGCAGTGAGTCGGACGGCCCCGCGGTTGCGGTATCGGCGGGCTTCATGATGAACACCCGGTCGAACTCCTGCACGGCTCCAATGAACCCGATCACGACGTTAAAGAAGATCACGGGACTGAGCTGCGGCAGAGTGATCGACCAGAGCTGCCGACTCGGCGAGGCTCCGTCGATAGAGGATGCCTCGTAGAGCTGTGTCGGAATTCCTTTGAGTCCCGCGAGCCAGAGCAACATGCCGCTTCCGGCACCCCAGACCCCCATCAGGACGAGACCGGGCTTCGACCAATCCGGCACATTCAGCCAGCCCGGCGGCGTGATTCCAAACCACGATCCAATCGTGCTGGTGTAGCCGGCATTTAGGAGTCCCTTGTTCGGGTCGGGGGTAAGAACCCATATCCAAAGCACCGCCGAAGCCGTGATCGGCACGATCGCCGGCATGTAGAAAATCGTGCGGTAGAAGCGCATTGCCTTTACCGCGTTGTTAAGGAGAAGGGCGATGGCTAGCCCGGTGAATACATTGAGAGGCACGCCCACAGCGGCCAAGTACAAGATGTTGGTGATCGCCTTTGAGACGTTCGGCCAGTCGGTGGTCACCAGTGCGCGGTAGTTCTCGATCCCGTTCCAGTGGGCATCGCTCAACACGTTGTATTGGGTGAAGCTGAAGATCAGGGACGCGATCATTGGTCCGAGGGTGAGCACCACGAAACCGATAAGCCACGGCCCGATGAAGAGATATGCCCACTTCGCTTCCGACTTCTCGATTTTGCCCAGCTTCATGCGGCGAACGAACCACCAAGCTGATCCGAGTCCCAAAATTGCGAGTGCTGCGAGGCCGAGGAGGGGGCCGGTGAAGTTCACCTTCGTCAGGCTATCTTCACGGAAATGGTCGTCCAGTTCGCGCTGAACCGCCGCCTGCCCGGCGAGTAACGCATCCTTGACCGGCATCGTGCCCAGGCACGCGATTTCGATTGCGCGGGCATGCTCGTCCCAAAGAGGTTGCCCGGCGAACGTCGCGGGACGGATCCTTCCGTTGGGAAGCAGGGCCACATGCTGCTTCAGGGCCGCCGCGATGCGCGGGTCGCTGGGCGCAAACTCGATAATGATGCGCTGATTCGTCTCAATCTGGCCAGCCAGCCGAGATACATAAAGCCGGCCGCGCTGACGCTCCGCCTCACGCTGCGCCCGGCAGCTGAGCAGGCGTCCTTCGGTGCTCGAGGCGTATTTAATGAACTCCCACGCGCCCTCGACGTTGCGCGCGCCCGTCGGGATCGCGTAGGCGAACCCGCCGGTCCAAGTGACGAACTTCTCCTTCTCGTGGGCGAACGCCCCCTTCTGGTTGAAGCGGTCATCCGGCACCGGCGGCGGCGCAACGCCGAAATCAAGTTGGGGGCCATACCGGGCGATGCCGTTGATGATCCAGTCGCCATCGATCTTCATCGCAACCTTGCCGATGATGAAGGCGTCGTTCTCGTTGCCCTGGAAGCCGCTGCTGAACGTCTGCGAGAGCGCATAGCCGCCGAGGATGTCGTAGCCATCCTTCATGAACTTCAGCGCGGTTTCGTTCTCGGGGCTGTCGAGCGTGCACTTGCGGCCGTCGGGGGACATGAACGTGCCGTTCATCTGGAAGGAGTACAGATAGAGCCAGGAGTTGCCGAAGTTGGGCAGAAACCCCGCCACCCTGAGCGTGCCGTCCTTGTTGTGCTCGGTCAGAACCTTGCTGTACGCGAGCACCTCGCTCCAGGTGTTTGGCGGCCTCTCGGGATCGAGTCCCGCCGCGCGAAGCTCGGCAGCTTTGCGGTGGAAGATGGCCTTGTTGTAATACAGCACCCGGTCGTCGGCGCCGGTCGGGATGCCGTAGACCTTGCCCTCGTACGATGCCTCGCTCCACACCGCGGAGTAGTACTGCTCCTTCTTAGGCGCATCTGGATCCCGTGCAATTAGATCGTCGAGCGGCATGAACGCGCCCCGGCTCGCCCAATCGCTGATCGTGAAGCGGTCCTGAGCGACGGCGTCGGGTGGAACTTTGCCCACGATGCTCGTCATGAGCTTCTGCGGGTTCATGCCCCCCGCGCCCATGCTCAATACGCGGATCTTGTACTTGGGATGAGTCCGCTCGAACTCGCGGATGACCGCCTCGAGCCCCTTGGAGTCCGGACCGATGCTGACCCCCCAGACAACGACGGTTTGCCGTTCAGTGGCGAACGCTCCGCAGGATACGAGGCTAAGGAAGGCCGTTAAGACGAGTTGCAGGACGCGGTTCATACTCTCTTACCGCCGATGCAGATTGATCTTACTTGCCTTGTCGCAGCTCGGCTTTCCACTTCTGCTTTTGCTCGTCGGTAACAGGCAGCCCGTCAATCGAAGCGTCCTTTTCCGGCAAGCTCAGAGGAGCAGTTTTCAAGTTATTGAAACGCTGTTCGGGAGGTTGCGCCCTGATTTTCGCATTGACTTCATCGCCCGACGGAGTTTGCTCGCAGCCCGTAACCGATACGACGGCGATCGCGATCGCAATGATGGAGAAGTATCTCATTTAGATTGTTTGAAAGGGGGGCCGTCGATTCCTCGCCGGCCCTTGAGAAGTCGGTGACCTACTGAACGCTGGGCGAGGCCCAGTTGAAGCCCCATGCCTTTACATCTGTGCGCTTTCCGTTGGCGTCCGTGCAGACTTCCTTCTTGCATGGATGCATCACTGAGAACCGATAGAACTTAGCGTGGCCGTCCATATGCGAGATGTTGGATCCCTCGCTAAACGAGCCCTTGAAGTTCCCGCCCCAGTAGCCTGCCGCCGGATCGTTAGCCCCGGACACGTTGTCGCACGTGCCGTCGACGCATCCTCCGGGCCACTGCGTTCCGACTGACGGGAACGTCGCCCACATCATGACCTTCGCGATGTTGGTGAACTTGCCCGAGGTGCCGTTAATGCCATCGTTGGCGGCAACAGCCGGGTTTCCGCCGTTCCACCATGGGCGGCAGGTTATGACGTCGCCGCCCGCCTCCGTCAACGAGTCGTTGTAGGCGTAGTCGAGAGGCGGATAGACATCGTTGTAAAACTTCGCCTTGCCGGCGGTCGAAACGCCGATGTTGCCGACGCAGTCCGAGATCGGATTCTCCATGAAGTTGCCGTAGGGGTTGTTGCCCTGCTTCTGCTGCCAGGTACCAATCTTGTAATTGGAGCCTGGGCTCCTAAAGATGTCCTTGTTCTTCGTGTACGGAAGGAAGCGCGCGGCGTTGGCGAAGAATTGCGGCCACTCGCAGAACGGCGTATAGTCGTCCGAGTCGCCCATATACATCTGGGCGGCAAGACCAATCTGCTTAAGGTTGGATAGATCAGATGTCTTCTTGGCGGCGTTTTTCGCCTGCGCGAAAACCGGGAAGAGGATGGCTGCGAGAATCGCGATGATCGCGATGACGACGAGAAGCTCGATCAGGGTAAAAGCCCGATTTCTGCGAGTGTTCATGGTTGCTCCTGCCCGGATCGAATAATTGACCCGGGTTGATGTATGGCTGACCCGCTTCGTACGCGAGCCGCGGATTGACGACTGAAATTTGGCATCAAGATCGCGGCGCTCTTCGCTTGAAGAGTGACCGACAGACCGGTTGAGGTCTGCGAAACCTTGTTGCCCGCCAGTTCATCGACAAAGCTGTTGCTGGGTCGTGGTTCAATCTGGTCAAGGGGGACTGAAATTGTGTTGGACGACGAAGAGCGGTTGATGACTATTACGGCGGTTTGGCCGTTCAGAGTCCGGGCGAAGGCAACCGCGCCCTGTTTGTCGTCCGCTAGAATCGGAACGGGATCGCCGGACTGCAAGGCCGGGCTGGCATTCCGAATGGAAACCAGCTTTCGATAAAGGCGGAGAAAATCATTATCGTCCGTGGCCCGGGGCCAATCCATGCCGCGCCGATTGTCTGGATCGCGCTCGCCCTCCATCCCGATCTCATCGCCGTAGTAGATGCTCGGCGCGCCGACCCATGTGAATTGCAGCACCGCCGCCAGCTTGGCAAGGTCTTTGTCCTTGCCGCAAAGCGTGAGAATGCGCGGCGTGTCGTGGCTGCCCACGAGATTCATCATGTTGCGCGAGACTTGCGGCGGATAGCTCCGATAGGTTGCCATCAGGCGATTCATGAGCGCCGTCGGCTTGCCCGCGCCGTCCGCTCCCACAAACCCTAGCACAGCATCCCGGAACTGGTAGTTCATGACCGAATCCCATTGATCGCCCTTCAGCCATGGGTTTCCGTCGCCCCATATCTCGCCCACGATCCAGGCCTCGGGATTGATTCCCTTAACATGCCCGCGAAATTCGCGCCAGAAATCCATCGGCACTTCGTTACCCACATCAAGTCGAAAGCCCGAGAGATCGGCTTTGCCGGTCCAATAGTCGATCACGCCCAGCAAGTAGTTCCGAACCTCTGGGTTGCTGTGGTTCAGCTTCGGCATGGAAGGGAAGTTGAACCACGCGACGTAGTTCGGGTTTTCCTGAACCTTCACCGGATACGACTTGATCGTGTACCAGTTGGTGTACTTCGATTTCTGGCCATTCTTGACGATGTCGGCAAAGGGGCCGAAGTTGGTCGCCGTGTGATTAAATACGATGTCGATGACTGTGCGCATCCCTTGCGCAGTCATCGCCTTGGTCAAGTTGGCGAACTCATCGTTTGTCCCAAGCTCAGGATCCACCTGCAGAAAATCAGTCGCGTCATATCGATGGTTGCTTGGAGACTTGAAGATTGGGTTGAAATACACCGCCGAGACGCCAAGTCGATGGAGGTAGTCGAGATGCTTCCGAACGCCGGCAAAGTCCCCCCCAAATCGGTTTGCGTAAGTTGGCTTTCCGGTCCAAGGCATTACGTTTTTCGGGTCGTTGGATCGGTCGCCGTTCTCGAAACGATCCGGGAAGATTTGGTAAAAAACCGACTTCTCGATCCAGCTTGGCACTACAAACGGCTTATATTTGGAAGCGGACAAAACGAAGCGATCCCCCTCATCCTTGGCGTGCAACCCGCCTGTTCCCAGGACCTTCATGGCGGCGCCGTCGTAGAGAAAGAACTCGTAGCTGAGATCCTTCGAGCGGACCCAATCAACGCTGCCACTGAATCGGTCGTAAAACTCGTCGACAGGTGTCGACTCCATCGCGACCTGGCGGCCGTCGGTGAAGTTTGCCCAGACCCGCGAAACGTCGTCATGACGAACCCGCACTGATAGTTGCAGGGTGCCTCGATCCCAATTCATATCCGGCAGATCGGGCACGTACCGTACCGCGCTCTCCGTGATCACGCCATCCCCTTTTCGCGCGGGAGCCTTGAAATCGGGCGGATAGATCAGCAGCACCGAGTTGTCATGGCCGTTGCCGTCGTTTTCCTTGAGCGGGTTCTGGGGGTCGGTGATCCAGGTGTCCCCGTCGAGGACAAACTTGTACGTGTACCGGCCCGGATCAAGATCGAGGCTCGCTCGCCAGGTGCGGCCCTCTCGTTGCAAGGGCTGCGCGTCCTTGTTCCACCCGTTGAAGGTGCCCGCGACGTATACGGATTTCAGGTCTCGGTCGGCGCTGTATAGGAACGTATGCTGAGCATGGGCGGACACCAGGGATAGGAGAAGGGACGCTAAGACCACAGCGGCACCTCTCCTTTGCGCGACGTCCCCCGCACGACGATTTCGCAGCCGACGATCTCGCGAACCGAAGCAAGTTCGCCGCCCTCGATAATCGTCATCAGCTTCGACACCGCACGGGATACGAGCTGTTCGATGTTGAGCGTCACCGACGTGAGGCCGCCCTCGACTAAATGGCAAAGATAGCTGTCGTTGAAGCTGACCAGCGCCAGGTCGTCGCCGAGCCGGATGTCCTTCTGCTTGGCGGCGCTGACAAACCCGAGCGCCATCATATCGTCGAGAACGACGAGGGCTTCGATCTTCGGGTTCTTCTCGAAGATCGAAAGCGCCGAAGCGCGGCTTTCGTCGAGGCCGAACGAGCTGTGCCAGACGATCGGCTCTAAGCCTGCTTCCTCAATCGCCTTGCGGTAGCCGTCAATCCGCTCATCGCTTACGGCCAGGCCGGGCGCGCCGCCGACGAAGCCGACCTGCGTGTATCCCTGTTGAATCAAGTGCTGCGCGGCCATGTAGCCGGCGAACACGTTGTCGTTGTCGACCGAAGCGATCAGCGGATTGCGCGGATTACCAATCACCACGAAGGGGAATCGATCCTCCTGAAGGAGATGCACGCGCGGGTCCTCGTGGCGCGGCTCGACGAGGATCAGCCCGTCCACTCGACGCGTGCGTAGCAATTCGTCGTAAATCGCTCCCTGCGCCGTTTCGTCCTTCACCATGTCGATGCACAAGTGACTGGAGCGCGAAGAAAGTTCCCCCATCAGTGCGGTGACGAGGGAGCTGAAGAAGGGATCAGCGGCGAGGCGCGGATTGGGGCGCTGGATAACGAGTCCGATCATGCCAGTGCGCCGCGTGCGAAGTGCCTGGGCGCGCACATCGGGGCGGTAATTGTGCTCACGCATCGCCTTGAGGACGCGGGCTTTGGCATCCGCCTCCACGCGCGTGTCGCCGGAGATGACTCTCGACACCGTTGCCTGAGAGACCTTCGCTAGCTGGGCGATATGGATTTGGGTAACTCGCATGAACCGTTCAACTGCGTTGTTGCAAACGACGTGAATTCGTATTCACGATGGTAACACAGGTTTGGCCGCGACGGTCCGAACTGTTCAAAAAAATCTGCCAGAACCAAGCATTCTGTCCCTCAAATTGTCATCCCGAGCGAAGCCGAGGGATCTAACACTGGAGCCATGCGCATGTATGCAATCGACTGCCACGGTCAGATTCCTCGACTCGCCCTGGGTCGAGTCCTCGCTCGAAATGACGGGCTGTCAAACGAAGCAAGTTCGAGACGCCCATACCGCGCAAGCTCCCGCATCAGCTCGATCAGCCGAGGCGCGGCGGTGGTTGCGGGACGAATGTTTCAAGCCGGCATAGGCCAAGTGTCTACAGGCCAGGCTGGTCAGGCTACACTGAACGGAGCCGTTGGACGATTATCGAAGCAAGTTTTTACAGCTCTTCGAGCTTCGCAGAGACACCGTTTTTGCGTGGCTCGACATCGTCATCGTGGCGTTCATCATCTACCGGCTCGTCCTCTTAGTCCGGGGTCCGCGCGCGGGGCGCATTGTTTCCGCCGTTGTGATGTTCATCATGATGCTGGTGGTGAGCCGCCTAGCCGGCCTGTTTTCCCTGCACTGGGTGCTCGATAAAGCCGCTTTGCTCGCCCCCGTCGCGCTCGTCATCTTGCTCCTCCCTGAGCTTCGGCAGGGCCTCGAGGGGCTTGGGAAACTGGGCACTCAGCCCCTCGAGCGATTCGCGCGGGCCGAACCGAAAACGGACGTGCGCACAATCGAAGAGATCGTCGCCGCGGTCACCGAGCTCGCCTCCGGAAGCGTCGGCGCGCTCATCATCATCGAGCGGGCGAACAGTCTGGAGGAGATTGCCTCCAACGGTGTGATGATCAATGCCACCGTTTCGGCGCCGCTGCTTGTGTCGGTGTTCTTTGAGGGCAACCCGCTTCACGACGGTGCCGTCATCATCCAGCGCGACAAGATTGTCGCCGCCGCGTCGCGGCTGCCGCTGAGCGAATCGTCCCGCCTTGCGCAGAACGTCCACATGCGTCACCGCGCAGCGGTGGGCGTATCGGAAGCCAGCGACGCGCTCGCAATCGTCGTCAGCGAAGAGCGGGGAACAATCAGCTACGCCCTCGATGGAACGCTGCGCAAACTGTCATCCCACCTCGAACTACGCGAGATACTCAACCGAGAAATCCGGGGCAATGAGGTGATGCGCAAGCGCCGTAGCCGACAGCAGGAGCGCGAAGTGGAGGTCGTCAGCCCATGACCCGCCTTTCGCGCCTGCCCCTGATGCTCGTTTCGTTCCTGCTGTCGATCATGCTGTGGGTCTACGTCCAAGTATTGGAGCATCCGGAGACGGGCGCTGCCCATCTGTTCGAGGTCCAGATCGTGGCCATCCACACCCCGGTCGGACTTATCGTCCTCGATCGCCCCAGCACGTTCCGGGCGCTGCCGCAAGGTTCGGAAGACGACATACGCAAGGTTAACCCCGACGACCTGATCGCCGAACTCGACCTGAGCAAGGCGCACAAGGGCATCGACAGCTATCCGGTTCGGCTGCGGACCTTGAAGAGCTACAACGTCACCTGGGAGCCGAAGATGGTGCAGGTCCAAGTCACCATCGACGTCTACGCGAACTCGGTTCAGAAGCCGGTGGTCGTCCGCACAACCGGCCAACTGCGCGATCCAAATTATCAATATGTGCGCGAAAACACGACGACGGATAACGCCGTTGTCTTCGTCTCCGGGCCGCAGACGATCGTCGATAAGGTCGATCACGCGCAGGCGATCTTAAACCTCAGCAACGTCAGCGCGGGCGCTGAAGAAAGCCACATGGCCCGCCTCGAACTGGTGGACGCGAATGGCACCCCCGTGACCGGCAAGGATCTCGTGTTCAGTCCGAACGACACCGCCATTCGTCCGGCAATCGCTCTCGCCGCCGAAATGAAGCCGTTGCTCGTTTCACCCAACTTCCGCGGCAGCCCGGCATTCGGCTATCGCGTGAAGCGCTATGAGGTTCAGCCGACCCAGATCGAGGTGAAGGGACGCGCCGATGCGCTTGCGAATATGTCCGCCGTTCCCACTCTGGATGTCAACATCGACGGAATCAAGCAGACCACCACATACCAGGTGAAGGTGCGCATACCGCCGCAGCTAACGATCAGCGGCAGCGCCGTCGTCAACATCACTGTCGTCGTCGAAGCCGTGCCCCCGCCGCCGGCATCTCCGGCGAGAACGGCCCGCGGCTGATGACGGAGATTCGGCCCATCGAGGAGCCGGAAGCGGAGGGATTTCTTCAGCTTCTCTGCACGGTCTTCGACCTCGACTACAGCCGCGCTCATTCGATCTTTTTCGCCGAACCGCTGTTCGATCTGAGCCGCAAGTGGGCGCTGTTCGAGCGCGGACGGATGGTTTCGATTCTCACGACGGTGGCGCTGGAATTCGGCTGGGGCAGGGCAGTCGGCATTGCCGGCGTGGCGACACTGCAAGATCGGCAGGGCGAGAGCCTCGCGGCGAAGCTGATCGAGCATGTCGCGGCGGAGAGCGGAAAGCGAGGCGAGGGAGCGCTGCTCCTCTTCGCCCGCGATACAAGGCTTTACGAGCGGCTTGGCTTCAAGGCGCTCGACCGTGTTGTCCGCGGCGAGATCGAGACCGTCCGAGAGCGCGAGATTCCCCTCGGCATGGAGTACGAGGACGTGCGCCTGGCTTACGACCAATGGTCGAGAGCGGACCCCAACCGACTCCGCCGGGATGAGCTTCGCTGGAAGTATTGGCGATGGAACCTCCGAGTATGCACGCCTCTCGGGGATGGCTATCTCTGCCTCGAAGGCGGAACCGTGCGGGAAGCCGTCTTCCCAACTCCGCCCAAAGCGTGGCCGTTGCCAGACCACTCGGAGTGGCTCGGTCTGTCCTCCATGGCCGAGCACGTCGGCGTCCGCCTGCGCGAGCCCGTTCTCGATCTCTTTCTCATGGGTCTGAACGTCTCCGCCGTGCCTCAGATGTTCATGACCGACCAATTCTAGGCGTCTATACTCGGATGATGCTGAGGACGCACGCGCTCAGCGCTCCAGATTGCATGACCGCGATCGGGCCGGAGTGGCAGGAGCTGGTCGCAAGCGCGCCCACCGCAACCCCCTTTCAAACTTGGGAATGGCAGAGCGCCTGGCTTCGCCACTACCGCCGGTCGAAGCGCCTCCACATCGTCATCGTGAGGGAAGGCAACGACCTTGTCGGCCTTTTCCCGCTGACCCGCAGTACCGGACCCTGGCGCACGGTGCGCGCAATGGGATCGGTAGCTTCCGATTACCTCCATCCCGTCGCTCGGGCAGGCTATGAGGAAGCCGTAGCAGTTGAAATGGGCACCCACCTGCGCGAGCTCGCGAAGGTCGATCTTGTCGATCTGCACCAGATCCGCGAGACCCAGCCGCTCATCGCCACCGCCCCCGCCAAGACCAAGATCGAGCAGGCGACCTGCCTCGTGCTCGACTTGCCGACGAGCTATGAGGAGTATCTCGGCACCCTCAGCAAGAGCCTGCGTTATGACGTGCGCAAGCTCGACAAGTCCCTCTTCCTCTCGGGCAGCGCCACCGTTGACCAAGTCACTGAGAGAGAGATCGGCCAGGGCCTCGACATCCTTTTCGAGCAGCACAAGCTGCGCTGGAAGAAGCGCGGGCTACCTGGAGCGTTTCTCGGTCGAGCCCAGGCCTTCCACCACGATTGGGCGCGGCAGGCGATCCGAAAGGGCTGGCTGTGGCTGAGCATCCTGCGCCTCGACGGCGAGCCGATCGGCGCGATCTACGCGATGCGCCTGGGCGATACTTGCTACTACTACCAAGCCGGCTTCGATCCCGCGCAGGGCTCGATCTCTCCCGGCACGCTGCTCGTTGCCGCCACGATCAAACGCGCCATCGACGAGGGCGTCAGCCACTTCGACTTCCTACGCGGCGATGAGCCCTACAAGCGCCGCTGGAAACCGCAGCACGAGTTCAATAACTACCGCCTCCTCTACCCGCACAACGCGGTGCGAGGAGGCGCAGGAGCGGCCTGGAACGAAACTGGCAGCCGTGTGGAGGCAAAAATCCGCGCGAGGCTGGAAGGGAAGAGCCTATTTAAGGATTGAGTATTGAGTATTGAGTATTGGGTATTGGGTATTGGGTATTGGGTATTGGGTATTGGGTATTGGG
>JBBREM010000010.1:0-40732 GCA_038202925.1 Fimbriimonadales bacterium
AATTGTTATGCTGACGCGGTCGACGTCATCACTTCCGCCAGCTTCCCCGCCTCCAACATCGCCCCTTCGCCCTCTGAGGTCGGCAAGACGAGAATCTTGATCTCCGCCTCCTGCAGACCGGGCAAAACCTCCTTCTCCCAATCCGCCGTCCCAAGGGCGACTAGCTCGACTTCCTCGAGATCGGTCGTCTCAATCCAATCCTGAGCGAACTCGGGATGCGGGAAGGCGAGCACGAACGGCTCGTCGCTCTCATCGGCCAGCACGACCAGGTCTTCCTCCGCGCCAAGCGTCCACACCTGGCCGCATTGGTGGCACTTGTCGACGAAGTATTTCAGCCGGTCGTCGCGAGAGGCGGCGATGGTCTGTCGCAGTTCGTCCCCTCCCAACTCGTAGCCAAATCCCTCGTCTTCCATACCTGTACGATACCGCGCGACCCCGTTTGGTCTCGGCGCATGTAACAATCGAGCCATGCCACGCACGGTCGAAAACTTGGAAGCCCCGGTCGAGAAGGCCGTGCTCGTCCTGATTAACCAGGACGAGGCGGAAGACGACGCCGTGCTTGAAGAGCTGGAAGGGCTGTGCGAGGCCGCCCACGTTGAGCCGCAAGCGTCAATCCGCCAGCGCCTCGACCGGCCCTATAAGACGAACTACGTCGGCTCGGGAAAGGTGGACGAGATCGCGGCACTGGTGAAGGACACCGATGCGAACGTCGTCATCGTCGACGCCGAGTTGTCCGGCATCCAGCTTCGCAATCTCGCCGATACGTGCGGCGTGAAGATCATTGATCGCACCCAGCTCATCCTCGACATCTTCGCCCGCCGCGCCAAGACCAAAGAGGGCATGCTGCAGGTCGAACTGGCGCAGCTCACGTACATGCTGCCCAAGCTGATGAGCGTCTACACCCAGTTCGAGCGCCAGCGCGGCGGCATCGGCATGCGCGGTCCGGGCGAAACGAAGCTCGAATCTGACCGCCGGATGGTGCGCGACAAGATTGGCAAGCTTAAGGAGGAAATCGAGGACGTCAAGCGCCACCGCGATCAGCAGCGCGCGGGCCGCCGCAAGCATCCCTTCCCGTTCGCCTCCATCATCGGCTACACGAGCGCGGGCAAGTCGACCCTGATGAACCGCCTGACCGGAACCGAGGTTCTGGTCGACGCAATGCCGTTCGCCACCCTCGACCCCACGACCCGCAAGATCGACCTTCCGGATGGCTATTCGGTCTTCCTCACCGATACGGTCGGCTTCATTCGGAATCTGCCTACCCAGCTCGTGGCCGCCTTCCATTCGACGCTCGAGGAAGTGACGTTTTCGGACGTCCTGATCCACCTCGTCGACGTCTCGAACCCGGCCTGGGAGATGCAGCGCGACGCGGTCATCGCCACCCTCGAAAAGCTGGGAGCGGGGGACAAGGCGATGTTGACGGTATTCAACAAGATCGACGCGGTGCCTGACCACGATCTGCCCACGCGCCTGGTGGCGGAGTGGCCACAATCCGTCGCCATCTCGGCCTCGCGAGGCACCGGCGTCACCGACCTCATGATCACCCTGCGCAAGCTGGTGCAGGACCTCCTCGCCCCACTGCGAGCGCTCCTGCCCTACAGCGAATCGGCGCTCGTGCAGGACTGCTACGACTACGGTCGGGTGATCAAGGTCGACTACCGCGAGGACGGGATTTACCTGGAGGCGGAGCTTGTGGCGGAAATGCGCTCGAAGCTCGCCCGGTTTTCGATTGAGTAGGCCACTTCTTTTGCGGCTGGGTCGTCAATCTCCTTTAAATCCTTAGTGCTTGCGACTAAGCTGTGGGCATGCAACCGCAAGTCAGTTCCAGCGCCGCGTCGGCGTTCAAGATTCACGCGATCTTGCTCTATCTGGGCGCGGCGGCGATCGTCGTGGTCGGGGTGTTTCTCTTCTTCTTCAACCAGAGCATCATCGAGAGCCGGTACTACCGAGGCAGCCCCAGCTCCGTGCCCGCTTACATCATCGGCGGGACCCTTGCCGGGGCGTTCGTGGCCATGATCGTGTGGGGGATGTTCAACTGGGCGGCGGGGAACTGGTCCGCGCGAGGTACCCATCGCACCGGCGCGTATGTGGTCGCGGTGCTCAATCTGTTCGGCTTCCCGGTCGGCACGGTCCTCGGAATCTGGGCACTTGTGGCGCTCGGAAAATCGCGATGAGGGGCAATAAAGTAGTTGCCTCGCCAAGGGAATGTCAGCCTGCTGCCGTTTTCCTAATAATCTTCAGCGGGCCGTTGTAGGCCGTGGGGTTGCACCTTCGTCGGGCTGAGAGTTCCGGGCTTGCATTGTCATTGCGAGCCAAGAGGAGGAATCAACACTCCGGCGATACAAGGCGACGCCTAGCTCGATCCCTCGGCTTCGCTCGGAATGACAACTACATGCTGAGATCACAATTAAAGTAGAGATCGCTCCTTTACGTCGAAGTAGAAGCTCACAAGACTCGCGGCGAGATCCTGGGGCTCCGATTCTAAGTTGTGGATACGCGCCGCCGACAGGACCGACGTCGCCTGCCGACGGTCGGCGGTGAGCATGTTCGCCGCCGCCGACAGATACATGTCGGACATCTTCTCCATTGGAGGCTTCAGCGCTTCCCTCAGCCTAGGATCAGCGACGCGGGCGAGCAGCACCAGGTGTCGGCGCACCTGCGGGCCTAGCGCCACCGTCAGTTCGCGCGCCCGATCCGGATCGTCGAGGTCGGTAAACGCGACGATCAGCGAGCGCCGCTTCCAACGCGAGGCCATGAACGCAAAGGCGCCTGCTGGGTCGCTCTCCAGCGGCTCTGCGACTAGATCGTGCAGCGCCTCGATGATCATCCCCACCTGGTTTCTGCCCTTCTTCGGCGGGATGTAGCGGCGGACCACGTCGGCATAAACCAGCAAGCCGACCATGTCGCCCGCCGCCGAGGCTGCGTTGGTCAGCATCAGGCACGCATCCAGAGCGTGATCGAGCTTGCGCACGCCGTTGACTTCGGACAGCATGTGCCGCCCGATGTCGATCACGATCATCACCGCCTGGTTGCGCTCCTGCTCGAACTGCCGGACCACCAGCTTGCTGTGCCGGGCCGAGGCTTTCCAGTCGATCTTCCGGTAATCGTCGCCCTCAGCATACTCGCGCAACGACTCGAACTCGGTCCCCAGCCCGCGCATCCGCGAGCGTCGAATCCCCATCTCGCGCAGCCGCCCTTTCTGCTTGAGCAGATCGAACTCTCGTAGCGCCAGAACGTTGGGATAGACGCGGATCGGCTCGTCCGTCTCCACCCGCTCCTGCCGCAGCACCAGACCGAGCGGGCACTCGATCCGGACGAACGTGCCGTAGAATTTCTCGCTGCCCCGCTCGATCGGCGTGAGCGTGTACACAAACTCCTTCTCTCGCCCCGGCCCGAGCTTGAATGGAAACTCGCGTTGTGAGGCTTCGAACTGTGGCGGCGGCTCATCGCGCAAGACGCCCTTGATCTCATCCGCCGAGTCGTTCAAGACGGTGAGCTGGATGCGGTTGGGCATGCGCACCGACAGCACCGGATCGAACGTGCGGCTGATCTTCAAGTTGGACGCCGCCGGTCCGAGACGGCCGGTGATCCACGCGACGAGGATCAGCAGCGCGTTGTAGGCGATGCCCAAACTCGGGGTCCCGCTCGTCCCCGCGAGGGCGGCGATCGGGATTCCGAGCGCAACCATGAGCCAAAACCTCTTTGTCGGAACCATTTGGCGGGATAATCGAGTTCGTGGAGCAAGAGCTCGTCCTGCTCAGCCCGGAAAAAACCATTCTAACCTACCGGTTGGCAGGGTTGGGTGCCCGCGTGTTCGCGCACGTCATCGATGTGCTGATTATTCTCGTGGCGGAGTATGTCGCGGTGGTGACCGCTGGCATCCTCAGCGTCACCAGCATCGCCTTTCTCGCCATCCCACTCTGGGCGATCTTCGCCGTGTCGTTTATCTTCCTCTATTTCATCCTTCTGGAGTCCTTTTGGAACGGGCAAACTATCGGCAAGAAGGCGGTGGGCATTCGAGCGCGGATGGCGGATGGCACCGCGATCACCTCCCTGGCTGCGATCGGCCGCAATCTGCTACGCGTGGCGGATTTCCTGCCGGGGATGTACTTCGTCGGCCTGCTCGCGATGTTCACTACGCCCCGCTCTCAGCGACTGGGCGATCTGGTTGCCAACACCGTTGTCACGTACGAGCGCCGCGCCTTGCCCGTCTTTACTCCCGCGCCGCACTCCGCCGGCATCCATCCGCTCGAATATATGGTCGGCGAACTGCGCGGCATGACGCTCGACGAGTACAACGCCCTGCGGCGCTACTGCGACCGGTTCCCGGAGCTTGCCTCGACCGCGCAGGTCCGGCTTACCGCCGACGTGTGGCTGCCGATCGCCGAAAAGCGCAAGGTGCCGATGGCGCCGAACATCCACCCGATCTACCTGGCGGAGGCCGTCGTGATGAAGTACGGGCGTGAGCATGGGTTGCTGTAAGGCCTGTGGACGGCCTGTGGAAACTTGTGGGCAGCGTTTCGGGTGTGAACAAGGGGTCCTATCAAACTTGTACAGGGACTGCCTTTCCCACACCGTTTTCCACGCGGGACTTTTGCTCCACACTCCGCAATTTAGGTTCCTTGTTGCCTCAAAAGGAGGGGCTTGAAAATTGCGCGAAACTCGTTTTCCCCGAAAAAGATGCCCTTAATAGTAATAACAGATATTCATGATTAGCCTGGAAGATAAAAGAAAGAGCGGGGAAAGCTTCTCCGGGCTGGTCGATTCGGTGGACCTGAGGGCGTTCCGCAATTATGCCGAATTGTGCATTGATCTCGATCCCGGTTTCAATGTAATCGCCGGACCGAATGCGCAGGGCAAGACGAACTTTCTCGAATCGCTCTACCTGCTCTCGACGACCCGTCTTCTCCGGGGCCAAAAGGATTCCGAAGCCATCCGTGACGGGAGCGCCCAAGCGACGGTTACCGCCGAGCTGAACGGCGGGCGCACGCAGATTTCGATCAGCCTCGAAGCGGGTACCCGTAAGCGCGCTTTGCTGAACGGGCTCAAGCTGCCGAGGGCGGCAGACCTCATTGGCAGGTTGCCGTGCGTATGCATCAGCTCGCTGGACTTGTGCATCGTCCGCGATGAGCCGAGCGACCGCCGGCTGCTTCTCGACATCGAGCTATCCGCGCTGTATCCGTCCTACCTGAGGAACTTGGCGACCTACAAGCGAGCGATCGAGCACCGCAACGCGCTGCTTCGCGATTCGCGGGAGTGGATGCGGCCGGCTGAGGAATTCGAGACCTGGGAGGAGCAGATCGCAGCATCGGGTTCGGCGCTGCGAGAGGCCAGGCAGTCGTACATCGACGAGCTTTCTCCCATCGCCGCCGAACGCCACGGGCTCATGGGCGATGGGGAGTCGCTCAAACTGGGTTATGTCCAGAACGATCCAGCCGTCGAGACGGACTCTTTGCGGGAGGCGCTGGCTCAGTCGAGAGCGCAGGACGTCCACAGGGGCGGCACCGGCGTCGGCCCCCACCGAGATGACCTGTCGATACTCATCGCTGACAGAGAGGGGCGCCTGTACGGCTCGCAGGGCCAACAGCGAACGAGTGTCATCGCCCTGAAGCTCGCCACGCTGGAGCTGATCCGCCAAAAGCTCGGCGCGCCCCCGCTTTTGCTGCTCGACGATATCTTGAGCGATTTGGACGAGCGTCGCCGAGCGCTGCTTGTCGAGTTGGTGCTGGGCCAAGCCGGACAAACGGTGCTTACTTGCACGGAGGCGTCTGCCGCCGGCCCGGACATCTTGGCCCGAGCGCGGGTATTCGAGGTGTTCGCTGGGGCAATCCGGTAGCATCACAACAGATGGCGCTCACCCGTGAACAGCTTGCTCAGCGCGCCGCGAAGGAGCTTCGCGACGGCTACTACGTCAACCTCGGCATCGGCATCCCGACCCTGGTCGCGAACTACATTCCGGAAGGCATGGACGTGGTGCTGCAGAGCGAGAACGGCATGCTCGGCCTCGGTCCTTTCCCCTTCGAGGGCGAGGAAGATCCCGACCTGATCAACGCCGGCAAGCAGACCGTCACCGCCATCCCCGGCACGTCGTTTTTCTCTTCCGCCGACTCCTTCGGCATGATCCGCGGCGGGCATATCGCGCTCGCCATTCTCGGCGCGATGGAGGTGAGCGAGAAGGGCGATCTCGCCAACTGGATGATCCCCGGCAAGATGGTGAAAGGCATGGGAGGTGCGATGGACCTCGTGGCCGGCGTAAAGCGCGTCGTCGTCGTGATGGAACACACCAACAAGGCCGGCGAGAGCAAGGTCCTCCGCGAGTGCCGGCTGCCCCTCACCGGCAAGCAATGCCTCGATCTGATCATCACGGATTTGTGCGTCTTCGAGGTGCTGCGCGGTGACAAGCTGCGGCTGATTGAGCTCGCCACCGGAGTCGAAGTGGAAGAAATCAAGGCGAAGACCGAAGGCCATTTCGAGGTCGCGCCGAATCTGCAAACCGTCGCCGTCTAAAACCCATGTTCTCCTTTCTTTGCGCCGTCGCGTTCGCCTCGCCTGAACCGTTGCTGCTTTTCAGCGCGCGGATTTATTTCCCTCCCGGCGACAAGCGAATGAGCCATTACCAGCTCTACGTCTCCGACCTCCACGGCAAGCACCGCCGCCAGCTTACGCATGGAAACGGCGAGATGCAGGGGATGGCCTGGATATCGCGCGATGCGATGGCGTGGATGGATGAGAATGGCAAGCTGTGGGCCAGCAAGCTCTCGCCCTTTCAGCCACAAAGCTCGCCTACAAGGACTACCCGGAGTTCCAAGACAGCCGAACTCAGATCGGTATGCCGCGCGGGCTGCTGCTTCTCGAAAACTCGACCCAGGTGACACTCGGTGGGCTGAGGCCGTGGGCCGGGAAAGTCACCTGGCCCATCGGCGAGCAAGGGGAAGAGACCGAGGACTGGACCATGCCGTCCGGACCGGTCGTTCACACCCTCCTGGAGCCTGCAACTCTATCGACAGAAGGGAAGGACTGCAAGCTGCCGGAGGAGGTGGCCAACACCTATCCAATTCGGTGGACAGGCTCGACGCTGTGGGTGCGAGCGGAGAATTATGCAGGGATGCATGGACGGGACGATGCCGTGTTCACCGTCGATACAGCACGGGGAAATGGAAGAAGATGGTGGATTGGCTCGGCTATCTCGATTGGGATTACACGTCGCCCTACTATGCAGGCATGACCGACGGTGGCCATGGGCTAATCCCTACGGAAAGAATGTCAACGGCGCAAAGCTGTACGCCGGCGACTGGAAGACCGGAAAGAGGTGGCTGGTGCTCGGGGGCGTAGTGCATGTCACTTCCGTGTCCGTCCAGCCGGAAAACTAGAGATATCCTAGACGTTCATGTCCTCGTACACGATCCTCTTTCTCGGCGATGTCGTCGGCAGGCCTGGACGAACTGCGGTGAAAGAGGCTCTGCCGAGTTTGCAGGACCAGTTTCAACCCACATTTACCATCATCAACGGCGAGAACAGCGCGGGTGGAGTTGGCATTACTCCCGACATCGCCGACGAGCTTTACAAGCAGGGGGCAGATGCGATCACGCTGGGCAACCACGCGTTTAACAAGCGCGAGATCTTCAGCTACTTGGATAAAGGGCATGCCATCGTGCGGCCTGCGAACATGCCAGCCTCTGTTCCGGGGAAGGGACTCGTCACTATACAGCGAGACAAGATCGAGCTTGCCATCATGAATGTCTGCGGACGCGTTTTCATGGAGAGCTACGACGATCCGTTTGCGTGCGTCGACCAACTCTTCGCGGGTATTCAGACGCCTCACCGGTTCCTCGATTTTCATTGTGAGGCGACCAGCGAGAAGATCGCCATGGGCTGGCACTGTAACGGGAGGGCTACCGCAGTCGTCGGAACCCATACGCATGTACAAACCGCGGACGAGCGGATCTTGCCGGGCGGGACGGCTTACATCACGGATGTGGGTATGTGCGGACCGGTGGACAGTGTGTTGGGCATGGATCGGGAGATCATCCTGGAGCGATTCAGGACGACACTGCCGATGCGATTCGAGGTGCAGAACACGCCTGGTGTAATCTGTGCGGTAGCGATCCACGTCGAACGGGAAAGCGGCCGGGCGACGTCCATCGAGCGGATACGGTTTGGCGAATAGTCGGAGGATTTGATTTTGAAGAAAATTGGCATCGCATTAGCGGCCCTCGGTCTGGCGACCGTCGGCCTGGCTCAGCAGCAGCTTTACAGTCCCGTGCGCTCAGCGGCGGATCAGAAGATCGGCTTCCGAGGCTGGGGCAGCGGCACCGTCGCGGAGACGGACGAGATGGCGTACGAGGGCACCCACTCCATCCGGATTTCGTCGCGCAACTTCTTCCAAGGCGGCTTTATCATCTTCGTCTCCCCGGTCGATCTGAGTGCGCCCTTTAGCAATGCCAACAACATGCTGAGAGTAACGTTCAACGCGCCTGACGCATCCGCGACCATGGGCGGTGGGACGCCTGGCGGCGCTCCAGGCAAGAAAGGCGGGGGCGCGATCGGCGGAACTGGTGGCCCCGGCGGCCCCGGCGGAACGGGCCCCCAGCGCGGTGGAGAAGACGATCCGAATTCGCGCGGGGGAGGCAAAACGGGCTCGGCCAGCGCCGGACCGTCGACCCCGCTCACGATGATGCGGCTGGTCGTGACGACGACCGACGGCAAGAAGAGCGAGACGTACGTCGCCATCTCAACCGGCACCGGCGGCGACCGAGGCTGGAAACAGTTCTCGATTCCGCTCCAAGGCATTACCGGCCTTGGCAACACGAATAAGCAAATTCAAAGCATCGCGTTTGCCGGAGATTCGGCGGCGACGTTCTACATCGGCGACCTGCGGGTGATCAACGACACGACCCCGATCTCGGGCGAACTGCGGATCAACCGCACGAACCTCGCGTTAGGCGACGAGCTGACCCTGATCGGCTATGGCAACGGCGGCTCGAGCGTGCTCAAGTACGAATGGGACTTTGACTCGGACGGCCAGGTCGATGCGGAAGGCCAGGCGATCAAACGCAAATTCCGGAAGCCCGGCGACATCAACATCACCCTCATGATCTCCGACAAGTACGGGCTGAAGAAGCCGTACAAGACAACGGTGAAGGTCAAGGTCAACCCGTAGGATTGTGGATTGTGGATTGTGGATTGTGGAATCACGATCGTCTATTGCGACTTCATGCCGCCGTGTCTTCGGCTTCCGCTAGCTTTCTTGCCTGCTCTTCCTGAACGAGGCCGTCGATCATGGGCTGGATATCTCCATCCATGAACGTGATCATGTTGTGCATCTGAAAGCCGATCCGGTGATCGGTGATGCGGCTTTGAGGAAAGTTGTACGTGCGGATCTTCTCGCTCCGGTCGCCTGATCCGATCTGGCCCTTGCGGATACCTGCGCGCTCGGCGTGGGCATCGTCCTGCTTCGCCTGAAGCAGCTTCGCGCGCAGAACCGCCATCGCCTTCAGCTTGTTTTGCGCCTGGCTTCGCTCGTCTTGGCACGTGCTGACGAGCCCGGAGGGCCGGTGGATGATGCGGATGGCCGTCTCGTTCTTCTGCATGTGCTGCCCTCCTGCCGAGCTCGAACAGAAGGTCGAAATCTCAAGGTCTCTAAGATCGATCTCGAACTCGACTTCCTCGACCTCGGGGAGGACGGCCACCGTGGCCGTCGAGGTATGGATGCGCCCCTGCGATTCCGTCGCGGGCACGCGCTGCACGCGGTGGACGCCGCTTTCGTGCTTGAGCTGCGAGTAGGCCGCCTGGCCGTGGATGTTGAAGACGACCTTGGAAAGCCCGCCGATCCCGCTTTCCTCGTGGTCGACGACCTCCATCTTCCACTTGCGACGCTCCGCATAGCGCGAATACATTCGGAAGAGCTCGTTGGCAAAGAGCGCCGCCTCGTCGCCCCCGGCAGCCGGGCGAATCTCGACGATGACGTCTTTGTCGTCCAGCGGATCCTTCGGCACGAGCATCCGTTTGAGATCCTCTTCGAGGCTGCTGATCCGCGCCCGGGTCGGCTCGATCTCCTCAAGCGCCATCTCCTTCATCTCAGGATCGCTCAGCATCTCCTGCGCTTGCTCCAGCTCGTCGAGCGCCTTGCGGTACTCGCGAATGGTATGCACAATCGGCTCCAGCTCGGCGCGCTGCTTGCCGAGCCGCTGCATTTCGCGGTTGTCCGTCACCTTGTTGGGGTCGTTGTATTCGGCCTCAACCAGTTCGAACCGCTTTTCGATCTCCTCGAGCTTTTGGAGCATGTGCAATT
Organism: Fimbriimonadales bacterium; assembly: GCA_038202925.1. Taxonomy (GTDB): domain Bacteria; phylum Armatimonadota; class Fimbriimonadia; order Fimbriimonadales; family Fimbriimonadaceae; genus JAEVZK01. The sequence continues at coordinate 10,292 of JBBREM010000010.1, forward strand.
GATTCTACCGACGCGGCACAACTTCAATTGCGGAAGATATGCGCCTCCGTGGTTGGAGGGTCCCGCTCCGTCGGGACCATTCTTGCATGTCAGGACCGGTCGACACGGGGGTCGATCCTCCAGCCACTATTTCGCGAACTTCCGCTTCCACTCATCCAGCAGCCGAAGTGCATCCAGCGGCGTGAGCTGATCGACGTCCACGCCCTGCAGCGCCTTCATCACCGGCGGCTCTTCAAACTCGAAGAGGGTCATCTGCAGCTTCTGAGTCTGCGCGGCAACCGGCGGCTCGGCCTTCTGCTCCAGCTCGTCCAGAATCTGCTTCGCGCGCAGCAGCACGACGCCCGGCACGCCGGCCATGCGGGCCACGTGGATTCCGTACGAGCGGTCAGTGCCTCCTGGAAGAACGCGGTGAGTCCACACGATCTCGTCGCCGAACTCCTCGACCGCCACGCGGTAGTTCGCGATCCCCGAAATCTGCTCGGCGAGCGCATTGAGCTGATGATAGTGGGTGGCAAACATCGTCTTCGCGCCAATCGTCGCGAGGTGCTCGATCATCGCCCACGCGATCGCGAGGCCGTCGTAGGTGCTCGTCCCGCGCCCCACTTCATCGAGGATGACGAGGGACCGCGCGGTGGCATGGTTGAGGATGTTGGCGCTCTCCACCATCTCCACCATAAAGGTGCTCTGGCCGAGCGCCAGTTCGTCCTTCGCGCCGATGCGGGCGAAGATGCGGTCGCACAGACCTAAGCGGCAGGACTTGGCGGGCACAAACGAGCCGATCTGCGCAAGCAAAATGATGAGGGCGTTTTGCCGCAGATACGTCGACTTCCCGGCCATATTGGGGCCAGTTAGGATGACCACGCGGACCGGCTCGCCTTCAATACCGCCATACCCCAACACCCCAATACCCGTATCATTTGGCACAAACGAGTTCGTCGTCGCCTCCACCACCGGATGACGCCCCGACTTGATCTCCAGCACGTCCTCTTCCACCAAAACCGGCTTCACGTAACCCCGCCGCGAGGCCACCTCGGCTAGCGCAGCGAGGACGTCGATCTCCGCCAGCGCCCGCGACGTCTGCAGCAGCGCGTGGCTATGCTCGGCGATCCGCAGCCGCACGCGGGTGAAGATATCGACTTCCAACGCGACCGCCTTCTCCTGCGCGCCAAGCACGAGCGATTCGTGCTCCTTCAATTCCGCTGTGATGTAACGTTCGCCGTTCGCCGTCGTCTGCTTGCGGATGTAATCCGCCGGCACCTTCTCGACCTGCGATTTGCTGACCTCGAGGAAGTAGCCAAATACTGAGTTGAAGCCCACCTTCAGGTTGTGGATCCCCGTCTTCTCGCGCTCCTGCTGTTCGAGGCTGGCGATGTAGGATTTGCCGTTCTTACTCAAATCGCGCAGCTTGTCGAGCTCGGCGTCGTAGCCGGGCTTCACAATTCCGCCCTCGCGCAGGGTGTGCGGCGGTTCGGAAACGATCGCCTGATCGAGCAAGTGGGCGATTTCGCCATGGTCGGCCAACTGCTCGCGCAGCTCTTGAATGCGGCCCAGCCCCACCTTGCGCAAGGGCTCGGCAAGCGCGGGCAGCACCAGAAGTGAGGCTTTCAGGGCGGCGAGATCGCGCGGGCCGGCGAGGCCGGTGGCGGTGCGCGAGACGAGGCGCTCCAGATCCGCCAGACGCGACAGCGCGTCGCGCACGTCGCCTCGCACGAGTTGCTGAGTGAGGAATCGCTCCACCGCGTCCTGCCGCTGCCCGATTTCCTTCACGTCAAGTAACGGCTGCTCAATCCAGCGGCGCATCAGCCGGGCGCCCATGCTCGTCACCGTCTCGTCGAGCACGCTTAGGAGGGTGAATTTGCGGGAGCCGTCCTGCATGTTCTGCGTCAGCTCCAGCGAGCGCCGCGTCGCCGGATCGAGCCGCATGAAGCCGTCGACCGAGTAGGAGGAAATCGAATCGACATGCCCCAGCGGCAGCTTGTTCTTCTCCGCGTAGGCGAGGATCATGCTCGCCGCCACCACCGCCGATGGCTTGTCTTCCAGCCCGAACCCGTTGAGATTGGCGACGCCGAATTGGTCGGTTAGCCTGCGCACCGCGCGGTCGGTGCTGAGAGCTTGCAAAGGCGTGATCGAGGAGCCGAGGCTTCCGCTCGCCAGTTCGCCATACGCCTCCGCGTTCTGCCCGACGAGCAGCTCGCTGGGGCGGATGCGCGAAAGCTCTTGGAGGAGCTGCTCTTCAATGGCCTCGCCCTCCATCTCCGTGACCACGAATTCGCCGGTGCTCGGATCGAGCGTGGCGAGTCCCGCGCGGCCATCCTGTACGCAGATCGCGGCGAGGAAGTTGTTGGCCGATGCGGGCAACATCGAATCCTCGACCAGCGTGCCCGGAGTCAGCACGCGGGTGACCCCGCGCTTCACTAGGCCCTTGGCCTCCTTGGGGTTCTCGAGTTGATCGCACAGCGCCACCTTGAGGCCTTGCTGGAGCAGGCGCGCCAGGTACTTCTCAACCGAATGGAACGGCACCCCCGCCATCGGCATCCGCTCCCCGCCGTCGTCGCGCGCGGTCAGCGTGATCTCCAAAGCCTTAGACGCGGCCTCTGCGTCCTCGCCATAGAATTCGTAAAAGTCGCCCACGCGCATGGCGAGCAACACGCCCGGATGCTCATCCTTGGCGTTGAAGTATTGCTGCAGCATCGGCGTGCGCGCCTTCACGATAGGTCTAGTATTCACCGGGAGTGGTGTACAGACGTGCGCTGTTACAGATTTTGCGCGGGATTCGCGCGCTCAGAGATGTCATCCCGAGCGAAGCCGAGGCATCGAGCAAGCCGTTGTTTTGTAGTTTCACTGCGACCTGGATTCCTCGGCAAGCTCGGAAAGACAATTGTGGATCGGCCTGTGGAGTTGTCATCCCGAGCGAAGCAGAGAGATCGAAACAATCCCAGTGGCGGGGGCATCCTGCCCCCGTCTCCGGCGAAGCCGGAGCTACTGCTGGACCTGCGGCCCAGCGGCGACAGGAATGTCACCGCCACGCCGACGAACAGCTACTTCAGCTCATCCGGCCAGACGGTGACGGACTTGTCGCCCGTTTTGATCGCCTTCTGCACGTACACGATCTTGTCGTCGCAGCCGATGCTCAGCTTGTTCATGCCGGGGCTCACGCTGGCGACGTTCGCCTCGGTGCCGAAGGCGGCGACATCGTCGCGCGGGGAGAGCAGCGAGCAGTTCGCCGGCAGCTGCACGCTTACCGACATCTTCCCCGCCTTGCTGTCCTCGCCGTGGGTGACGATCCACCCGCCGATCGACATCGCGGCGCTGAAAACGATGGACATGATGATGCGCTTGCTCATGGCTCTTTATTTCCTATTCCACATTTGGGCTCTCGGGTAGGGTGAGATTCATGCGCGGAGGGCTACTGGCGGCTTTGGAGGATGCGGAGCGGCTGCTGTCCGAGTTCCGCCGCGATCCGGCCACGCTCGAAGCGATGGAAGGTGCCGTTCGCGCGATTTCAGCGGCCTTCAAGCGGCGAGGCCGGGTGCTGAGCTGCGGCAACGGCGGAAGCATGGCGGACGCGATGCACTTCGCCGAGGAATTCTCCGGCCGCTTCCGCGAGGACCGCGAGCCCTACCCCGCCATCGCCCTCTCCGATCCCACCCACCTCACTTGCGTCGCCAACGATTACGGCTTCGAGCACGTCTTCTCGCGCCAAGTAGAGGCGCTGGGCCATGAGAGCGACGTGCTGCTGCTGCTCAGCACCAGCGGCAACTCGCCGAGCATCGTGAAAGCCGCCGAGGCGGCGAAGGCAAGGAAGATGGTCGTGATCGGCTGCCTCGGACGCGGGGGCGGTCTGGTGAAGCCCCTCTGCGATATCGTGCTGCACGCGCCGGGCGAGGGTTCGGACCGCATCCAGGAGATCCACATGCTCGCCCTCCATGCGATCATTGAGGCGGTGGAAAAAGTGATGGTCGATGGTTGATCGCTGATGGCTAATCAACCGTCAACCATCAAGGATCAGCCATCACGGCTTACGGCGATCACCTGGCTATTCGCCACCCTCCCCCTCCTCGGCTGGTGGCTGACCGGCCTTTTCGATATGGACGAGGGGTTCTATGGCGCGGTCGTCGCCGAGATGAACCGGCGAGGCGAGTGGATTACCCCTTACTACAACGGGCAGCCCTGGTTTGAAAAGCCGATCCTGCTCTACTGGGTCGCCAAGCCGTTCATGTTCATATTTGGCGATTGGGTCGGCCCGCGCATTCCCAGCATTCTCGCCACCCTCGCCACCTACTGGCTCCTCGCCTGGTTCTGCCGGCGGCATTTTGGGGCTCAAACATCGCGTTGGTGTCTGCTGGTTTATGCGTCGTCGGTGCTCGTCGTCGGGCTGGGGCGGCTGATGATGACGGATGCGCTGCTCGCCTTCTGCCTGGCCGGTGCCTTTATCTTCTTCTGGGAATCGCTGGTCGGCGACCGCCGCTGGCGGCTACTCAGCGCCTTCTTTCTCGGTCTGAGCGTGCTCGCGAAGGGCCCGGTTGGATTGATGCTTTTCGTGCCGGTGGCAGCCTACACGTTGTGGCGAGAGAGGGAGATGCGCCCAGCCTTTCGAGGCTGGTGGCTCGCCGGGACCGTCATTCTCCTCGCAACCGCCGCCACTTGGTACCTGCCCGCTTATCTTGTGAACGGCGATCGGTTCGTGCAGCAGTTCCTTATCGAGCAAAACCTCAATCGATTCACAGGAGGCGATCTCGCTCACATTTTGCCATTTCCGAAGGAATGGCCCGCATTGCTGAAAATCGTTGCCGGATCGCCTTACTATATTCTGGTTCTCTTCGTGCTCACCCTACCGTGGTCGTTCTATTGGAGAAGAGCCTGGATCGCGAACAATGACCGGTTCGGCAGATTCTTAACTTCGTGGTGCCTTGTCCCATTTGTCTTTTTCACGATCAGCAGCGCTAAGTTGCCGCACTACGTCCTGCCATGCTGTCTCCCGATGGCGATGATCGTCGGGCGATGGGTTTCGGGTAGCGGCGAGGCTCCCACCCCCAACCCCCTCCCTCAGTTTCCGGACAATCTAGAGTCGACTGCGAACCCACTCGCCGCGAAACCGAGGGAGGGGGCATTGGTTCTCCGCTTTCCATGGATAACCGCCGCCGTCGTCGCGGTGCTTGTCAACGTAGCCTTCGTGGCCTATTACCGCCTTCCCGCCGCGGGGGCAACGTCCGAAGCGGACCAGATCGCGTTCTACGTACGGGACCACATCGCCGCCGGAGAACATGTGGTGGCCTATCAGATGGGCCGCCGTGAGCACGAAATGGGTACCGGCAGGCTCAAGATCATGGAGACCGTTCATCCCTCGCTGGTGATGTATCTTCTGGCCGCTCCAGCCGTAGACATCGAAAAGCCGGTCCGTGAACTCGACGACTTCTCAGCGCTAGTGAGCGATCCAAGCCCGCAATGGGTCATTACCCGCTGGAACCGGCTTGGGGCGATAGATTTCGTCTATGCCAAGGACGCGGGCAGACCGCTGCGCCTAGTACAGACAGTCGATGCGCCAAATCTCTACCGCCTCTTCTACATGCCGTCACGGCGGTAGCAACCTCCGCCTATCGCACCACCGAGCCTTCCGGCGCTTCTTTCTCGGGCGTGAGCAAGATCGCCCTGCCTTCGGCGTCGACGGCGGCCAGCAGCATGCCCTGGCTCTCGGTCCCGCGCAGCTTGGCCGGCTTGAGATTGGCGACCACCACCACCTGCATCCCCACGATATCTTCGGGTGTGTAGTTGGCCCGGATTCCGGCAACGATCTGCCGCTTCTCTTCGCCGATAATCACCTGCAGCTTCATCAGCTTGTCGCTGCCTTCCAGCGGCTCGGCCTCCAGCACGCGGCCCACCTTGAGCTGAACCCTCATAAAGTCCTCAATCGAGATCTCGCCGGGAGAGCCCCCTCCCTCGGTTTCTCGGCCAGAAGACCTCTGGGGTTTCTCTGCTTGTCCGGAAACTGGGGGAGAGGGTTGGGGGAGGGGGCTCTCTTTGCCTTCAACCACGCCCATCTTCTTCAAATCCAACCTCGGGTAGATCGGCTGCGGCGGCTGCAGCTTCGTTCCGGCTGGCAGGGATGCCGCGTCCCCAATCAGCGACCACTGAACGAGCGCGGGTAAGCCGAGCTGTGCCGCAATCGAGTCGGACAGGACTGGCGCGATGGGGCGCAGCAGGGCTTCCGCCGATCTGAGGCACAGCAGCATCGACCGCAAAGCGGCGGGCAACGCGGCGTCGCCCGACTTCGCCAAAGCCCAAGGTGCCCGCGTGTCGATGTATTTGTTCAGGAACCTAATCAGATCGACCGCCGCCCTTGCGGCTTCGTCGAGCCGGTGTCCCGCCATCGCACGCTCGTATTCAGTCTTGGCGGCCCCAATAGCATTCAGGGCCTCCGGCTCGGGATCTCCCGCGGGAACGACTCCAGCGGCAAACTTGTGCGCCATCGCGAGCGAACGGTTGAGCGCATTGCCGATGTCGTTGGCGAGATCGGAGTTGTAGCGCTTGTCGAAGTCGTCTTGGGTAAACGTGTAATCGTTCTCAAACGGCATGATCGCGGTGAGGTAGTAGCGCACGGCGTCCACACCGAGCTCCACCGAGCAGCCGACCCGGCCGGCAAGCGCCTCGGCGAGCGGCACCGGCTCGACCATATAGCCTTTCGATTTCGATAGCTTCTCCCCGCCTCCGATCAAGATCCAGCCATGCGCGGCAAGGCAGACCGGCGGCTCGAGTCCCGCCCCCATCAGCATCGCCGGCCAGAGCGTGGCGTGAAAGCGGGTGAGGATGTCCTTCCCTAGCCATTGCACCACCGGTGGCCAGCGCTCGCTCGTGTCGCCCGGGTAGCCGCAGCCGGTGATGTAGTTGATCAGCGCGTCGAACCAGACGTAGATGACCTGCGATTCATCCCCCGGGACCGGGATCCCCCAGCCCGGATTCGAGCGCGAGATGCAGGTGTCGCGTAGGCCCTGCTGGATGAACGAGACGACCTCGTTCAACCGCGTCTCCGGCACGATCCGGATGCGCCCGCTTTGGTAAGCCTCGAGCAGTTGATCCTGAAACGCGGAAAGCCTGAAGAAGTAGTTCTTCTCACTCATCCAACGCACGTCGTTGCCGTCCGGAGACTTGCCGCCAACGAGTTCGCTTTCCTTGAAATAGGTCTCCGTCGAGACGTCGTACCAGCCCTCGTACTTGTCCTCGTAGACGTAGCCGTTGTCCTTCAGCTTGGTGAATAGAGCCTGCGAAGCCTTCTTGTGCTCGGGCGAGGTGGTGCGGACGAACTGGTCGTAGCTGATTTCGAAGGTCTTGAAGATGTCGATGAACCGCCCGGCGATGCGGTCGGTGAATTTGAGCGGGTCTTCCCCCGCCGCCTCGGCCGCTTCTTTGATTTTCAGTCCGTTCTCGTCGGTCCCGGCGACCAGGAAAACGTCGTCACCACGCATCCGGAAGTAGCGAGCGGTGATATCGCCGGCGAGGTCCGTAAGCAGCGTGCCTATATGCGGCGTGCTGTTCACGTACGGGATGGCCGTCACGATCGTGGTCTTCTTCGGCATGGAGCGAGAGTTTACTGGACCCGTTGTAAGATAGAAGCATGACCTACCGAGAGGTCGAATCTCGGCTGAAGTCAGACGGTTGGGTTCTGGATCGGCAGACAGGAAGCCATCGCCTTTATGGCGCACACGGAAAGGCGTGGACTCATCATCGTTTCTGGCCATCATCCGTCTGAACAGGTTAGAAAGGGGATGCTGGGCAAGATCATGAAGCAGGCGGGGTGGAAGTGAGTCAGGAATACATTGCGATCTTCGAGCCCGACGAGGGAGGCTGGACCGCTTCCGTGCCTGACTTGCCCGGCTGTTACAGCGACGCGGATACGCTGGAGCAGGCGCAGGCCGCGATTCGAGAGGCGATTCGACTGTGGATTGAGACGGCTATGGCAAAAGGTTGGCCCGTACCTCCGGCTAGAACCGAGATTCAGCGAATTGCAGTCTAGCCAATTTCGCTTCTCTGACTAAATCCAGCCCTTTCCTCCTCGCTCAACGTGCGCCAGCGCAAGAACTGCCGGCGCAGCGAATCTAGGAAGCGGCGGTTGACCGTCGTCCAGTTCTCCACCTCCCCGGCGAGGCGGGTGAGGGTCAGATCGACGACGTTTACGCCCGCAATCGCGCTGGGCCGCGCTTCGATGACGAGTTCCTGGCTGACGCCCAAATCGTAAGGTGCCAGCCAGGCGGTCGCCGACACGCGCCGCTTCGCGCCGGAGTTCGACGTGCTCGTCCCGCTCGTTACGAACTCGCCGATCGTGTACTCCTCGTACCGCTTCAGCCAGTCGGCGAGGAACCCAATGAGGGGCCCGGCTTCAGCAGATGAAATGCTAAAAGGCAGGGGCAAGGTCCAGGTGTCGCCTTCCGGCTCGGTCGCCAGCGCCTGCTCGGCCTGGGCGGGGGCGGCGATTTGGGCGGCCTTGCGCGCCGGATAAATCGTGCTCAGGAGGACAACGCCCATCACCAACAGAATCGACATCATTGCCGAGCTGGAGCTGAAGTTGAGGGTGAGCTGCGGATAGGCGCCGGTGGCGACCAGCACCTTCGCCGTCCCCTGCGCGATGAAATAGCCGAACACCGTCCCCAGCACACCGTACACAAGCGACTCGGCGAAGAAGAGGCCCGAGATGTGATTGGGGGCGAGGCCGATGGCGCTGAAGATCGCGATCTCGCGGGTGCGCTCGTAGACGCTCGCGATCATCGTGTTCAGCACGAACACCGCTGCGATGACGAGTTGGACGAGGATAAGCACGAGCCCGCCCGTCTTGGTGCCCTGAAGGATGCTGAACTGCCGCACTTCGAGCCCCGACGGACCGGCAACCGAGCCGTACAGATTCAATCGCAGCCGAGGCATGAGGGCATTCATCGCCTGGCGCGTTTGCTCGGGTTGTGGGAAGGCAACCGAGACCGTACGCAGATTGCCGCGCAAGTCGAGGGCTCGCTGAGCGGGGACGAGAATGCAAACGGACGGGTCGAGCCGGATGAACTGCCGAAAAGCGCGGGTCTGGCTATGGCTTTCGCTCTGCAGCTTCTTGGAGAGCGAGAAATCCGGCGGAATAATGCTATCGCCGTCCAGATCGGTCATCGCCCGCATGAGTCCCGGATCGAAGATGCCCACGACCTTGAAATCTGCGCCCATGAACCGCACGGTCGCCTTGCCCACGTCCTCGGGCGTCACCCGCAAAGCTTGGGCGATGGTCGACGGAAGAATGATTGTGTCCCGCTCGCCCGGCTCGAACCAGCGCCCGGCCACGAGCGCCTCTTGGGGGCGCGTCACTTCGCTCTCGCCGGGGTCGAAGCCTTCCAGGGCGCTTGCATCTGCCCAATTGTCGCCGTGCTGCAACGACATCGCAGCTCCTTCGAGGATGTCTGCGCCATACGCGTACACCCGTCGCACGACCTTGGCTTCGCCTCCAAATTCGTTCAATAAGGCCTGGTAGCTGCTGCCATCCAGCGGCTCGAGTCCGGGATTGCGCAAGAGCAGGCCGCTGTACCGAGCCGGATTGGAGCTTGGCGTTTCGGTGATCTTAAGATCGGGCACCACCGAGGTGAAGCTCAGCACGATGAAGGTCATCACCACGAGCGTTAGCACCGTCAGGAACGTGCGAATTTTGCGGCGGCGCAGGTTCGAGATTCCGAGGCTGAATGCGGCCATCGCCACATTCGCGCGCTTCACATCAATGTCGCGCACCCCCGTCTGCGCCTGCCTTACCTCGCGCAGTGCCAGCTCGAATTTACCGATGATGAAGGCGATAACAATAAGGCTCAGGGCACCCATGATGAAGCCGACAAAGATCATCGCCGGGTTGGCAACGATCTCGAAGGCGGGATGGATGAAGCGCAGGGCAATGAACGAGGCGATGAAGATGCCGACAGTGGCCAGAAGCTGCGTCGTCAGCGACCGGCTGGCAAACAGGAGGCGCTCGAGAAAGAGACTGAACGGGATCAGTAGAAAGGAGTAGAGAATGACGCCGTTGACGATGTCGCTTGCGGTCTTCTGCAGGACCGGGTGGGCTCGCAAGGCGAGCCCCCACGCGGCGCGTCCATGTCGCTCCGCCCCGGCCCAGTCCGCCTTAGCCTCCGCGGCTTCCGCTTGGCGCAGTTCGTCCAGCGCCTGACGGTGAGTCTCCAGGACAGCGCCGGTGAGGATTCGATACTTGGTAAATCGGTCGATTCGCGCCTGGTTGATGTTGCAGATGTCCCGCGCGGTCGGGATGGTTACCGATCCGAAGTTCGCTACCGGCATGTATCCGTCGCCCGCCTCATTCTTCGGCGTCGAACCGGTCAGCAGCAGCCGCTTCTCCCCGAGTATCGAGGTCATCACGAGCTGGAAGCGCTGTTCGGGCGGGATGAACAGAACGGCGGCGGGCCGTCCGCCCGACCAGGAAGCCGGATCGAAGAAGGGCAGCGCAAGGCCAAAGCTCTTAGGCGGCGCGCCGCCAATCGGATCGAGAACCTCCGCGCCGACCAAGATGCTCAGATCTTGCGGATCAACGAGGTCGAAAAAGGTCGTGCTCGTGCAATGGAAGACAACGATGGGAGATGACCGCGACGCGGTCTTGAGCTCGAACACCGTTGGATACGCGCTGACTCCGAAGGCACCCTCGTCCGGAGCATAGTCGACAGTGCCCGTCACAGGATCGAGATGGCAAGCCACTACGACCTGCTTGGGCTTGGTGACGGTGGCGTAATCGCTCGAAAGGGGAAGGCCGAGGAACTTAAACTCCGCGTGGTCGCCCTGAGCGAGCTGCACCTCATCCGCGCGCACCCCCATTAGGGTCTGGTAACCGCTGAAGCGAACGGCCAAACTGCCCTTGACGCGCTCGTCTGGCACGAGGCTGCGGGCGGGATTGTAAAGCGCCACATAGCCCGATGCCGTGCCAAACCCGCCAACCAGGCTCAGCCGCCGCGGGGTCGGTACCTGGAGAGGCACGGTGTCATCGCCGGTCGGGCTCAGCGGGTCGTTCAACAGATGATCCACGAGCACCGTCAGCGTCTGCACCTGCCGGAGAAGGTTCTCGGGCCGGGCCGACGTGTCGTCGGTTGTGTCGAATTGCGATCGCTCGTCATCGATGGTGGCGAAGGTGACGGAGTTGTATCCCGCCGTCAGGAACGGTTCGCAATCGAAGGTGAAGCGGGCCGGGATGTTGTTGCGCCATGTCCGGTTGTCGGAATGGTTGATTGCATCGGTGAGCACAAGACGAGGCGAGGCCTCGGCGTAAATCGGGGCCAGATGCTCCGCGTGCTGCCGTAGTTTGCGCCCGAGGGACAAGATCGGCTCGAGAACTTCATCGCGGTAGTTGTAGCCGTAGCCCCGCCCAAAGACGCCCAGCGCGCGGCTGTCGGTGGACAAGTCCAGACTCGCGACCAGCAACGGCACGCCGCGCGAATCCTCAAGGTGCCGCTCGATGAACTCCCTCGCGCCGAGCAGATTGAGACCATGAGCACCGCTGACGACGAAGCGAATGGGCCGCCGGTGCGGGGTTGACTTGAAGACGCTTGCGATCTCCAGCAAAGCGGCGAAACCACTGCCCTGCATCACGCCCGGGGCTTTGCCGGGGGTGATGGACATCGCGTCCGCATACGCCCAGAGGACGATGGGCTCTCCGGCCAGCGCCGGGTCGCTTCCGGGCATGTCGCCTATGAGATTGGCAGACTCGGATGCGATCCAATCCTGCCGGCACGTCAGCCGAACCGATTCACCCGTCGCGGCAGCATTCAGTGCGGGCCCGGCATCTTTGATCGACAACAGGAAGCGCGGGACGTGGAGCGGGATCGACGAAAACTTAAACTCGGCCTCCTGACGCCGCATGTGCTTTGGCTGGAGGAATACGATCGCGGCGGCGCCGTGGGCGGCGGCTTGCGTCCAGTTCGGCCCGCTGTCGAACTCGAGCAGCACGATAGCGCCCTTGAGCTGCTTGCCAGAGAGGGCCTCAGCGGAGCCATCGCCGCCATACACGATAGGTCCGTGCACGTCGCAGGTGCTCGTCGTGACCATGTTCGGCCAAAGTGGCGGCACTTGGACATTTCGCCCGCCCACGGAGAGTTCCCCGCGGGACAGAGGATCCGGGATGGTGACGCGCATCGGCTCCCGGCTTACGGCCATGCCGAGGCGGCGGAATTCGCGCTCCGCGTAGTCGAGGGTCGCCCGCTCGCCCGCGCTGCCGGCGAGGCGGGTGGGCCGGCCGGAGAGGAAGGACAGTGTGCTGACCAGGCGTCCGACCTCAGGCAGGGCGATTAGCTTTCGGTACTTCGCGTCATCAGCCTGGACGCACGCGCAAAGCAGCATAGCTAGGAAAATCAGCGCGCGCTTGCCCACGCCTCCAGATTACAGGACTATCGCAAGTCCCACAGATACTGCTGCGGATCATGGATGCGGCCGGTCCAGGAATCCCCGATATTGCAGCCTGCCGAAAGCTGCTTGATCGTGAGCGAACTCACGCTGCCATCGGCTCGCGCCACGGTGACATGATCGAAGTGGCGAGGCCAAGCGTTCCCGTAAACGCCAGGGGACTCAGGATCGTTCGTTTGCCATCCTCGAAGGGGGCTGTAAATAAACGGCCCCTCAAAAGTGTCTATCGAGCGCCCGACGGCGACCGCGGGGTCAAGGTAACGACAGGGCGGGACGACGATCCAATTGCCGCCGCCATAAGGCTGGCCGGACTTGGAGCGGTCCCACAGCGAATCGATAAAGACGAGCGTCTTTGACGGGTCGGCGAAATCGGTGGCGCTCCGGGTTACGGATGTCCAAACGCCGTCGCGCCGCACAATGGGGGCGAAGTATAGGTAGTTGTAGCCGAGGTTCACATGCATCGAGGCCGTGTAGTATTGCGAATACGTGTCGCCAGGAACGAGATCCTGATCAAAGGTCGTCTCGGGTTTGTCGCGCGGGCTGTGATCCGCCGGGCAGCTAAAGACGGCGAAGCTCCGCACGTAGGGAAGGATAACCTGTACCCACGTGCGATCGAGCTGAGCATTGGGCGGCTGCGCGGGCCGATGATTCAGCGGCATATAGCGATCGTCGTAATCACCGACATAGAGTGTGGTGGCCGTGTAGACCTGGTGGAAGTTCGAGAGGCATGACGCCTTTTCGGCAGATCCTCGCGCACTTATGAAGACAGGAAACAGCAGCCCTGCCAGAACGCACGTTATGGCAAGGACGGTGACCAGTTCAGCGATTGTGAACCCTCTAACCCGTCTATTCACGCTTTAAGCCTGTTGCATTATAACAAACCCGCCGGGACGGGGCAGGGAGAATATCTCCAGCTCGCCCACGCGGATAAACGTGCTCTTGGTGTACCACGCTTCCAGCTTCGGATCGCACTGAAGGCATGCCGGCAGTTTCCGCTCGGCGCAAACGGCAAGGGCCTCTCGCAAGATTGCGGTACCGATCCCGAGGCCCCTTAGCCCGGCATCGACACATAAGTTATATACGCCGGCCACTCCCCCATGGAGACAAATCATGGCTGTGCCGAGGAGCTGGCCGTCCTTCCGGTAGCCAAGCAGCTCCAAGGAGGTCGCCCGCGCGGTGGTCTCCGCAATCTGCCGGCGGAAGAGCGGAACGTGCTTGGCGAAGAACTGTTCGACCATAAACGAGGCGATTTGATGCCGATCATGCAAGGTCGTCGCCCGAGTGAGCATCCCGCTCGGGGAGGTCGCGCCGGGCGGCGCGACCATTTTGACCAGCGAATAATTGCGGGCAAATCCGGCGGCCTCAAGGAGCGCGGTGCGCTGCGCGGGCTCGTCGGTCGGCAGCCCGTAGACGTGAAAGCAGGAACGGTCGATCGCAATTTCGGCCAGCCGGAAGGCGCGCTCGCGGTCCAGCTTGAGATCGACGGCGAAGTTGCAGATCGGATGGTCGAGCTCGCCGGTGCAGGCATCGAACCCATCTTCTCGCCACACCTTCGACCGAGCCGCCGCGCGACCCAGCGCGAGGTAAGTCTGTTTTAAGTTGCATGCCGAAGCCTGAATGACCGCTTCCAAGGTCATAGGACAGTGCTCCAGAACAGGCCGACCCCCACTCTCTTCTTGGTCGCCGTGAAGCCCATGGAAATGCGCGAGTCGATCTTGCGGCCAATGAAAAGCTGCGGCCCTCGCGGCGTAACGAGAAACGACACGAAGCCGTCGCCGTGGCGGTCGAGGCGCAACAGATCGAGCCCGGCGGCGAGATCGAAGCCAGACGCCGTCGTTAGGATTGCGCCGAGCCGAAGGGTAGGAGCATTGATGCGCTTTGGAGGGATGTACTCTTTAGCGTTGAATTCGGCGGCGAAGAAGCTTGCAACCTCTCGGAGCAGGCGGCGCTGCACGAAGATGCCGCCATAGTGGCCGGTCTCTACCCACAGCACCTTGGGATCGTGCAACGCCGCAATCAGCTCGTTCGTCGACGACCCCGGCACGACGGTGTCATATTTCGCGCCGATCACGAATGCGCGGCCATCTTGTCGGTTCTTGAGATAGGTGAGCGGTTCGATCGAGCTGATTTCCGCGCGCAGGCGACCCTCGTAATAACCCTTCTTGCGCAGCGCTTCGCGTTGCTTCACCACGCGGGAGCTGTTCCAAATGATGTGGGCGATGTCCGCCCCGCCAAGAACGAACGCTGCGTGAGTGATCCGCTGTTCGACGCCGAAAGCAATCGTGGCGACCAACGCGCCCAAGCTTGTCCCCGAGACCCCGGTGCGAGCGTGATCGAACTCCGGCCGCGTCGCCATCCAATCGATCGTGCGGCGCACGTCCCATATCGACTGCGTCATGTTCGCGATTAGAAGCTGAGGCTCCGGCCGCACCGCGAGATCGCCCGAATCGAAGCCCTTCGGCGTCCGAGCGAGGTGGTAGGGCAGGGTGAGGAGAATGGCCGCGATGCCGCGCCGATTGAGCTCGGCTCCAAGGGAGCGCTCGACTTTCAAATCCTGCGCCCCCCAGTAGTGCATCAGAATCACGGCCGGTACCGGCCCCGTCGTATCGGCTGGAATCAGAATCCTTATCGGAACAATGTCGTTCTCCGGGTAGGGCGTGGTGTACGCGCTGGGGAAGCTGACGATGTACTCGATCTGGTCGGCGGTGCGGTCTACTACCTTCCAATCGGCGAACGTGATCGGCGGCGGCGGTTGCGCCACCTGCGCTTCCTGCGCCAAAGTGAGACATACCCCCGCAAGGAGTGCGAACAGCATGACAACCGCTTTAAGTTGCGTTCTAGCCTTCATGGCAGCAGGACAAGTACCACAAGTCAGTTTAGACTCAGATTTTGAGAATGCATTGGGGGTAGCCGGACTTTCCAGCCGCACCGCCGTATTCGATCCAGGCTTGCTGCGGCTTTTTAGGGCGGGCGATTACCCGACGCCGCTCTACGAATCGTGCAATGCCACCCCTTGGCGCATTCCCTTTCTGATGGACGTGACGAGGCGCGAACTTGCCGCGACGATCGGCAAGCCGAGCGATTCCTTGAACTCGCTCGGACGGCTTGCCGGGTTCGGAACGCGCCGCACCCTCATCGGAAATCCAATCCAGTACGCCCTCGATGCGGCGGCGAAGCCGGGCGCGCTCGGCGAGGTGCTCCGTCAAATGCGCGCCGAGGGGCTCATCGGAGCCAGCCCCGGCTTTTCAGGCGTGCCCGCCCAGACGCAACAGGCGGCCACGATCATTTTGCAGGTGGCGCTCCGGGCCCGAAGCATTCGCAACCTCGCACTGTCGGGCATGGCCAATCCGGAAGCCGCCTTCACGGCGATCGGCAAAGGGTCGGCCGACGAAGCGAACGCCGAAGGAGTGAGCGTGGAACTTGCCGCATACAAGGGTTTCAAGACCAACTACATGGCGGCTGCCGCCCACGATTTGCTCCTTGCCTGTCAGGAGGCGGAGGATCTGCTGAGCAAGGTCCCTGCGGGCAAGCAATACGACTTCCGCATCCGCACGATCTGGGGCGTGCTCGAGCTGACCGGAGGGCGCGACGAGACCCACTCGGACAGCGATACGTTCCTCCTCCTCGACACCGGGGGCAACGACACCTACGTGAACTGCCCGGCGAATGGCGGGATCACCAACTGGTGCAGCATCGTGATCGACACCGCCGGCAGCGACCACTACTTGAGCGACGAAGCACTCGCTAATACAACAGTCAACAAGTGGTCTGGACGTAGAGTGGGCGGTAGCCGGCCGGGCCCCGCAGGCGCGTTGTTTGGGATTGCCGTGCTGATCGACTCGGCCGGAGACGACGTTTACCGAACCCACCGTCCCGGCCTCGGCTCGGGCCGCTTAGGGGTCGGGGTTCTACTCGATAAGGGAGGCAACGACACCTACGACGCCTACCAGGACTCCGAGGGCTTCGGCATGTTCGGCGCGGGCATCCTTGAGGACGAGTCGGGCCGAGATGTCTATCGAGGCTTTACGCAGGTGCAGGGCTGCGGCCAGACGGGCGGCGTCGGCTTCCTGGTCGACCGCGTAGGCGACGACGAGTACATCTCCGAGGACCAGGTGATCGACTTCCCCTCGCCGCAAAGCGCCCAGCACAACGTGAGCATGTCGCAGGGAGCCGGCAACGGCCGGCGCGCCGACTATCTGGAGGGCGAGAGCCTCGCTGGTGGCGTCGGCATTCTCTACGATGGATCGGGCAACGATAAATACACCTGCGGCGTCTTCGGCCAGGGCGCGGGCTACTGGGAAGGGGTTGGCTCGCTGTGGGACGAGGGCGGGGTCGACACGTACACCGGCCAGTGGTACGTGCAAGGCGCGGCGGCGCACTTTGCCATCGGCTATCTCGACGATATGGCCGGGAACGACACTTATATCGCGCCGATGAACATGGCCCAAGGTGCCGGGCACGATTTCTCGATCGGAATGCTCGTCGAACGCGGCGGCGACGACAAATACACCGCGCCAAACCTCTCGCTCGGCGCGGGCAATGCGAACGGAATGGGCGTGTTTGTCGATATGGCGGGTAACGACGTGTACTCCAGCAGCGGCGTCACGCTAGGCAAGGCAGCCGAGGCGGCAAAGGGCAGTCTGAGGCAACGCGCACTGTGCCTCGGCGTGTTTCTCGATCTCGGAGGCAGCGACACGTATCCTCCCCAGGCCACCTGGGCGCGAAATGGCACTCAGGGCGCGAACTGGACCGACCACGCCCCAACCCCTGGGGAGAGCCAGGTTGGGATTTTCGTAGATCGGTAAATCGTGGTTCGTGATTCGTAAATCGGCAGCGCTTCGGAAATCCAAAATCCAAAATCCAAAATCGTAAATCGGCGGTGCTTCCAAATTCCACATTCCAAATTCCAAATTCCAAATTCCAAATTCGAAAGTGCCCGAACTCCCTGACATCAGCCTCTACGTCACGCGGCTCTCCGACCGGCTGGTCGGCGAGGCGGTGGAGGGCATCCGCTTTTTCTCGCCGTTCATCCTTCGTTCTGTCGGCGTATCGCCGGCTGAATTTGAGGGCAAGAAGATCGAGCGCGTGTTTCGCCTCGGCAAGCGAATCGTGATCGGCGTCGAGGGCGATCTGTACATCCTCATTCACCTGATGATCGCCGGGCGGTTCCAATGGCAGTCGCCCGCGCCGCCCCCCAAGGCCGCGCTTGGGAAGGTGATGCTCGCCTCGTTTCGCTTCACATCGGGCCAATTGTCGCTGGTAGAAGCCTCAAAGAAGAAGCGGGCGGCGGTCTACTTGATTCTTGGGGAGGCAGGCCTCGATGAGCACCGCCGCGAGGGGCTTGATCTCTCTTCCGCGACCTCCACGCAGTTCGCCGAACGCCTTACCGAGGAGAATCGGACCCTCAAACGCGCACTGACCGATCCGCACAAGTTCGATGGCATCGGCAACGCCTATTCCGACGAAATCCTCTTCCACGCCCGGCTCTCGCCGGTGCGGCGGACCCACTCGCTCACCGATCTCGAAATCGCCCGCATTTTCGAAGTCGCGAAGGCGACGCTACTGAACTGGACCCGTCGCCTAGAAACCCTCTACCCCGACTTTCCTCGCCCGAGCGACATCACCGCCTTCCGGAAGGACTTCGCGGTCCACGGCCGCTACGGCAAGCCCTGCCCAGTCTGCGGCTCACCCGTGCAGCACATCGTCTACGCGGAGAACGAGACCAACTACTGCGCGGTCTGCCAGAACGAGGGCCGCCTGCTTGCAGACCGGAGTCTCTCGCGCTTGCTGAAGGAAGACTGGCCTGATACGCTTGAGGAGCTGCTCGAAGGGCGACAGCAATAACCAAGAGGGGAGATCACTTGAGCTTAGCCCTGCTCGAGCCTCTCGCGCACTTCATCAGGAATCGGGGGCGGCATGGCGGCGATCATGGTGGGGTAGGGGCCGAGTTCGAGCTCTTCGAGGGCGGTGTCGATCGCCTGAAGCTGCAGTTTCGCTTCGCTCAATGCTTCGAGAAAGTCTTGGCTCGACATCTCAGGGGCTCGTCCAACCAACCGGTAGCCAAGCATCTTCATCCTAAGCGTATCGAGGGTGGTCATGTATACCGCGCTCTGGGCTTCGGTGCGCTGCACGCCCGCCATTACGCCCTCATACCGCTGGCGATATTCGGCGATGTTCTTGTCGGCGATACGGTACAACTCCTTCGATTGGGGGTCGTTCGACGCGGCTTGCCAGACGGGAGGGGAGTGCAGATCGTGCTCGGTCGCGCTGACCTCGTGCTGGATGATATCGGCGCGCCGCAGCGCCAGATAGAGGGAACCTGCAACGCGCCGGATCGTCCGCGGCATCTCGGTTAGATCGGCGATCTGGTCTTTGCGCAGTTTTTTCAGGACTTCTTCGAAGCGGCTGAGGCGGTCCTGACATCCGTGCCACAGCGCTTCATATCGTTTGTTGTAGAAGCGGCGCTTGACGCTCATCGAGTAAGCGGCGCCGGCCATCGCGATGAGAATCACGGCCCAAGCCAGCCAGGCCCCTTCAGGAAAGCCGCCACCGAAACCAGTGCGGACCTTGGCGACGAAATAGCCGAACGCGCCTAGAGCGATAGACGCCATGATGCGGCTTGGCGAGGACAGCTCCGAGAGGAACAGCCTTAAATCCTGCCGACGGATGTCGTCCATGTCTTCACCTTACGCCAGCGGGGGCCTGCGGCGAGCGTCCCGTAGGACTTGTTCCACGCCCCGCGCCATCTCGAGCAGCTTCTCATCTTCCATTGGCGCACCCAGGAGCTGCAATCCTACCGGCAGGCCGCCGTCGTCGAAGCCGCAGTTGAGGGAGATGCCGGGCATGCCTCCCATGTTCGCGGGGATGGTGCAGTAGTCGAGCAGCTTGAGGGCCATGGGGTCGCCGCTCAGCTCGCCGATCTTGAATGCGGTCACCGGGGAAGTTGGGGAGAGGATGGCGTCGAACTTATGGAATGCCTCCGCGAACTCCATCTGCATCTTCGCCCGGACCTGCTGGGCGCGCAGGTAGTAGGCATCGTAGTAGCCCGCCGATAACGCGTAGGTGCCGATCATGATTCGGCTCTTGACCTCGTGGCCAAAGCCTTCGGCGCGTGTGCGCTCAACGACGCCGATGTGGCCCTCGCCTTCGCTGCGCGGACCGAAGCGGATGCCATCGAACCGGGCCAGATTGCTGCTCGCCTCGGCAGGAGCGATGATGTAGTAGGTGGTGACGCCGTACTGGATCGAAGGAAGGGAAATCTCCTCGAAGATCACGCCTTCGCGCCTCAGCGCTTCGATCGCCTTTTCGACCTCGCGCGTGACGGCGGGGGCGTTGGCGTCGGCGAGCAGCTCTTTCGGGAGAGCGACGCGCTTGCCTTTCAAGTTCACGTTGTCGAACTTGGGGCGAATGGGTGGAGCGGCGAGCGAAGTGCTGTCCAGGGGGTCGTGGCCGCTTATGGTTTCGGCAAGAAGGGCGGCGTCTTCGACGGTTCGGGCAAACGGGCCGATCTGATCGAGGCTGGAACCGAATGCGATGAGGCCATAGCGAGAGACGCGGCCGTAAGTCGGCTTGTAGCCGACGATGCCGCATAGAGCGGCGGGCTGCCGGATCGATCCGCCGGTATCCGAGCCCAAGCTGAGCGGTGCCAGCTCGGCGGCGACCGCCGCCGCCGAGCCTCCCGAGCTTCCGCCCGGCGAGCGCGTCGTGTCCCAGGGGTTACGCGTGAGCTGGAATGCCGAGTTCTCTGTCGAAGTGCCCATAGCAAATTCGTCGAGGTTGGTCTTGCCCAGCATGACCATACCGGCGGCTTTGCATCGTTCGACGACGGTCGCGTCGAAAGGTGGGACGTAGCCCTTCAGAATTTTCGAGGCGCACGTGGTCTCAACGCCCTCGGTGGACATGTTGTCCTTGATCGCAATCGGCACGCCGGTGAGGGGGCCGGATGCATCGGCGTCAATGAGTTTTTGCGCTCTTTCAGCGGCAGCGAGCGCGCCTTTGCGATCGACGAGCAAATAGGCGCCGTAATTGGAATCCGTCGTTTCAATGCGATCAAGAAAGGCCTCGGCAACCTCGATTGCGGACAACTGCCGGTCTTTAAGCTGCCGAGATAGCTCCGCGGCGGTGAGATTCGTGATCAACGCGGGTTAATCCTCGATGATGGCGGGCACGAGGAACAGGCCCGCTTTGGAGAGAGCCGCGTTCGACAGGGCGCGATCACGCGAGAGCGAGATGCCGGGGATATCCTCGGCCCACACATTCTGAAGCGAGACCGCATGCGATGAAGGCTCGATGCCGGAGACATCGACGCTCTGAATATCGTCAAAATGCCCGAGCAGCGAATTCAGCTCGCCTTGCAATGAGAGCATTTCGGTTTCGTCCAGGTCCAGCCGCGCAAGCTTAGCGACATGGCGGACCTCCTCGAGCGTTATGGACATGTTGCCTAGTGTAGCATCGAATTCTGAGATTGCCTGGGCCGGGTGAAGCTGCGATAATGAGCGCGGATGCAAAGGCCGGGTTTTGGGATCGTTACGGGAGTCGTCGTGATCCTTGCCGCCCTCGCCTTCCTCTCAAGGGCTCTCCTCGGCACGATTCCGAAGGGGCCGGAGAATCGCCTGGCGATTGAGCAAAGCGACTATCTTCAGCAGGGCGCGCACCAAGCGATCGATTGGTATCCGCTGACCGAGACACCATTCGTCGAGGCGCGCCGCAAGGATAAGCCGGTGATGTTCGTGGTCGGCAACGCGTGCAGCAGTACGGGGCGCTTCTTGGATAACGTCGTCTTTCCCGCGCCCGAGCTGCGCGGGTATATCGCCCAGAATTTTATTTGTGTACGGGTCGATTCGCTGGACTATCCCGAGTTTGCGAATGCTTACCTCCCCATCACGCGCGGCGCGGCTAACGATAGTGGCAGGGCCGGGATTCCTACCGATCTCCAAGTTTGGTTTCTGACTCCGGCGGGTGAGCTATTCGGCTATACCGCTCAGACATCCGTTCTCATCCCGTTCGATCAGAGCTCCTTCTTACAGCGTCTGGTGGCCGCAGTAGACCAGTTCGATCGCATTCGCAAGAGGCTATCCGAGGCGGGGCAGGAACAGCGCGCCGACATTGCGAAGGTGAGATCAGAAGCGCCGGGGATGACGCCGGACTTTGCCGCCTTCGGCGATCTGCTCGCCTCCGCGACGGGGCGCAGCGGCGGGTTTCCGCTCAACGGGTTTCAGCGACTCTGGCCGAACGCGTGGCGCTACCAGCTGCTGTGCGGACGGTATGAGGAGTACGCGCAAAGCATCTCGCGGGCGGTGCACTCGCCGCTGGTCGACGTACTGGATGGCGGATTCTTTTCCCGGTCGGCCTCGCTGGATTGGCACGGCATCAGCTATGACAAGCTGGCGGCCGAGAACGCCGGAATGCTTAGGACGCTGACGCTGGGCGGGCTTCTCATGCGCGATCCGGATCAGATGTGGCTGGCTCGGCGCACGTTCGATTCGCTGGCGGGAGAGTTTGTACAGGCGGGGTATATCGCCGCCGGACGGATCGGCGACGAAGATTCGGGAGGGCGGAGCGCGCGGTCCAGCTTTTCTCCTCGCCGGATGCGCGAACTGATGGGTGACAACGCGGACCGGGAGTGGCTGCACCAGAACTTTGGCTTGCGGGTCGAAACGAATCCGCAGATGTCGCCGATCTTGCGGTCGATCGCTCTGGCACGAGAGCAGCCGCCGGTTTTCGACCGGTACGTGGCGGCTTTGCTTAAGTCGGCCCCGGCTCCAAAGTTCACGGGGCTGGGGCAGCTCGATTCCGGCGGATTCGCGGTGGCGCGGCTGCTTGAATCCGCGAGGCTGATGGGCGACCGGGACCGGATGTCTCGGGCGGAGACTCTGTTCCTTCAACTCGACGGGTTTCGCACGGTGGACGACGTGCGCCATTCGACGAGCCCGACGGCCCGGCTGCACGGCTATCTCGGCGACTACCTGGCATTCGCCGACGCGTCGTTCCAGTATTTTCTGGTGACGGGGAACGATCTCGCGCTGCAGAACGGAGCCGCGGTTTTGAAGCGGGGGCTGTTTCTTTATGCCGGGAAGACGCAGGGCGAGTACGACTTGTCGCCGCCGCCGGATACGAAGCTTGCGCCGCAGGATACGGATTCGCCGGAGATCGTCGACAACTCGCATGAGAGCTGCACAGCGATGGTCATCCGGCTGTGCTCGGCGTATGCTCGTGCCGGCATTGCGCCGGAGCTGAAACAGGTGGCGGACGACACGTTCGCGCGGTTTTCCTCTATCGCGTCGCAGCTTGGCCCGTTCGCCGCCGGCTACTATTGCGCGGCGCTGGATGTGCCGGATTCGGTCTTTGCGTGCGTGGCCGGCGCTGGGGCGGTCGAAAAGGCATCGGCCATCGCGGCGGAAGCGCCGACGCGCCTGGTGATTCCGGCGGTCGGGGGTTTGGCGAAACGGCTGGGCAAGCCGGGGATCTACGTGATCGCCGACGCCTCGGTGCAAGGGCCGCTCAGCAAAGCGGCGGCGCTGTCGCTGTTGAAGCGCCCGAGGCTATAGCCTCGGGGCCGGGCGGTAGACCATAATTTCTGCCGGAGAGGTCGCATAGTGGTCTAGTGCGCCGCACTCGAAATGCGGTGTGGGGCAACTCACCGTGGGTTCGAATCCCACCCTCTCCGCACTTATACCAGGTTCGTTTAGAACCTAGAGCCCGCCGACTCCGATGGACGGCGGGCTTATTCGTAAGCTAAATCTTGGGTTTTCGTACGTCGAGAATTCGTGATCCACCCCAGAAGTGTCACTCGGCGGTCTCAATGTTGCTCGGGGCTTGTCGAAGAATAGTGGAATAGGGTCGGAGGTTGCGATAGACTTCGCTGACGAATGAAGGCCGTAGAAGCAAACCTCCTCAAGTTCTTGCAGGCTCCGCAGCAGTTCTTGATTCCCCTATATCAGAGAACCTATGACTGGCGACTCGACCAGTGTCAGCAGCTTTGGCGCGACATCGTGAGAGTAGGACAGGACGACAAATTGGGTGCTCACTTCATAGGCTCCATCGTCTACATTGCTCGCGGTGTCTACAACCAATCCCTAATCCCGCAACTTCTCGTAATTGATGGTCAGCAGCGCCTAACGACCATTTCGCTTCTTCTCCACGCATTCGGAAGGCAGGTGGCCCGCGCTAGCGCAAGCGTCAGTCTATCTCCCGAAGAAATCGAGGAGTACTTCCTGAAGAATGCCAGGAGAGACGACGACCTGCGTTTCAAGCTGCTCCTAACTCAATCAGACCGAGAGACGTTGGCAAGGATCGTGGAAAACCGGGAGTTGCCCGACAACCCCTCCCATCGCATCCTTGAAAATCACAAGTTCTTCGCGGACCAGCTTACCAAGGCCGGCACTGACCTCGCGATTGTCTATAAGGGGCTCCAGAAGCTTATTATCGTGGACATCGCCCTAGACCGAGACCATGACAATCCTCAACTCATCTTCGAGAGCCTGAACGCGACCGGTCTCAAACTCTCCCAGGCCGACCTTATCCGAAATTTCGTCTTAATGGACCTTGAACCTGGCGAGCAAAAGCGCTTGTACGAGGATCATTGGTTTCCGATGGAACAGGCGTTCGGTCATGCTGATTATGCTGAGCGCTTCGACGGATTCATGCGCGACTACCTCACTGTCAGGACAGGTCGAATCCCGAATCTGAGAGACATCTATGCGGATTTCAAGGGCTACTTTCTCGGTTTGGACGCGAAAGACGCCGCGGCTATTGTCGCCTCAGACCTTGATGCCTTTTCGAGACTGTACGTGCGTGTAGCCCTGAACAAGGAACCAGACCCCGCACTCCGAGCCGCTTTTGAAAGACTAAATCGTCTGCGTGTGGACGTTGCATTTCCATTCCTGGTTGAGGTGTATGAAGACTATGAATTCGGGAAGCTGACCCGACTGGAGTTTCTCCGGATAGCTGAATTAGTGGAGAGCTATGTCTTCAGGCGCTCTGTCTGCGGCGTGCCAACGAATTCGCTGAATAAGACCTTCGCTGGACTTACGAGCGAGGTAGACAAAGACCGATATGCCGCGAGTTTTGAGGAGATCATTGTCCTCAAAGACAACTATCGCCGATTTCCGCCTGACGAAGAGTTTGAGGCAGCTTTTAATACGAGAGATGTCTATAACTTTCGCAATCGAAACTATATGTTAGAACGACTCGAAAACCACGGGCGAAAAGAGCCCGTTAGCGTTGAGTCGCACACCATCGAGCACATAATGCCGCAGAATCCAAACTTGCGGCCCGAATGGAGGGAATCGTTGGGTTCAGGCTGGAAGGAGATACATGCGCGACTTCTTCATACCCTCGGTAATCTCACGCTGACAGGCTACAACTCGGAATATTCCGACCGCTCCTTTCTTAAGAAACGAGATATGGAGGGCGGCTTTGCGCAGAGCCCAATAAGATTGAATGAGGGCCTGGCGAGTGTAGATTCCTGGAATGGCAGTGAAATCGAAAACAGAGGTTCGATGCTTGCTGCAAAGGCTGTGCTCGTCTGGCCCGCACCAAATGTCTCGAACGAACGACAGGTCGCGCTGAAAGGCGAACGGGAAGGCAGTCAAAACGAAATGATTCCGCTTGAGGGGCACTCGGGATATCTGGAAGGCGAGATATTGAGACTCTTTGAAGCGCTCCAACGGCGAATTATGAATCTTGATGCCGGGGTCAGGATGGAGATAAGGAAGCAATACATTGCCTTCAAGCTCGACACCAACTTCGTTGATGTTATTCCCCAGCGAAAGCGGCTCGTGTTGACGCTCAATCGGCTGGGAGTGCGCGAGCCCGATCTGCTCGTCGCAAGCTAACGCCACGCGCCACGGGGCGTGGCGGGGCATCAAAAGGTTGAACCCATTGACTTCGATGTGCGGGCACTCGATTCTGCGGGGAGTGCGCGAGCCCGATCTGCTCGTCCGCCGCTGAAACCACGCGCCACGGGGCGTGGCGGGGCATCGAAAAGGCTCCGAAGTGGATCCTCATTGGCGAATGATGAAACTTCTAGCGCCAATGATGGAGCACTCAGCTGCGCCAGCGGTTAGGCCTTGCTGTTGCCGGTCCGTGCTGATCGCCGTCTCAGAAGTAGCAGCGAGCCTCCGGACAAGAGCAAGATCACCTCTGACGGCTCGGGCACACTGGATACATTCACGCGCGCGGCCAGGAACGGATCACCGGCAGAACCACCAGTGAAGGAGTGGGTCTTGAAGAGTATCTCGTTGGAGCCTGTTTGAAAGTACGTCCCAGGAATGACCAAGCCCGTTGGCAGGGATTGATCGTTCGTGTTCAGCGTGCCGTTGTTAACCACCAAACTCAAGTCCACTGAGTTGTTGTTCACGAGCAGCTCAAATAAGTCGTTGGTGACGAAGTTGGCTCTTCCCAGCAAAGTTGCGCCGGTCAAATTGAAGTTAAACCTGTAAAATCGGTCCGTTATGTTGAAAGGATTTCCGCCGGCGATTCCGGTTACGGTGCTGCCGTCGGGCAAAACTCTTGAGGAAAGCGCGTCCGGGGCATTGTAACTTGCCCCACCATTTAGCGAGATTTGCCAAGTCGCGTCCGTTGTAAAGGAGGTGTCCGCTCTTGCATTGGCCGCAAGGGACAGCAGACCTACCGCGAACGGCAGGGAAAGTGAGGAAAGGGTGAGGCGACTCATTATATTGCTCTCCGAATGCTTCCGAGGAATCTTATTGATTTTGGTATACCTGGCCCGGTTCCTACTCGCCTTAAAAATTGCTCCAGTTCCGACAGAAACCGGCAACAATGCTTGTTTGTTCATGCCTCCATAGCCCCGCTGTGGACACTTTCATGCCTGCGCCGACAAGAATAAAACTGAGTAGCTGTCGCATTGATGTTACATTCTATCGGGTTCAGGCCGGAACGCTCAGCAGGAAAGGTTGCCTCGCATACTATTGAGACAGTTTTTGGGAGTCGGACTTCGCGCGCCACATTCGGATCGCTTCGTTGCATACCGCTGCATACATAGGGGCGACGTCGCGGAGCTGAAGGCCCTGGCCTGGATCGGCCGTCGTGACGATGGTGCCATCGGGTTTCAGCTCCCGGCTGATCGAGGAGCGAGCGTCGATTTGAGCTTCGGCGGCATAGACGACCCTAAAGGAATGTGTAGGGACATCAGCAACATTGGCAAATGGGGCAACGGGGACGTGGAAACCTCCATAGCGACGCTCGAAGAGATCGACGACGCCATGTACCTCATCCGACAATCATTTGCTCATCAAGAGGAGTTTGAATCGGCCCTAGCAATGTGATGAATCGGTGAGCCAGACGCTTGAATCGGTAAGTTAGATGCAACGACGACAGGCGTTCTTCTGGTTTTTTCTCTCAAGCCCAGCCTGAAATGAGGACCCAAGGGATTCCTAACGCGACAGAGCCGTTTTTCGAATCCCACCCTCTCCGCCACGGGTTACAACGGATTCTCCTTCGGCTAAATCGACACGATCCGTTCGTCCGACCTTAGGAAGTCGACAATCAAATCTGTCCTCTTTGCGTCATACGCGAGGAGTGATGCCAAGCGCATATTCCCCGTTGAGATTAGAATCACTTTCCCTTCTCGTCGCGACAATGCCAGATCCACATAGTCTGAATCCTTTGTCATCACAGCGAGACCTTCGAGTTGCGCTCTGTTCCAGACTTCGGAATCAGACTTCCCCTCAAGGCCACAATCGGATACATGCTTCGCTTCCATGCCGGCTGCGGCCAGGATGGTTGCCAGACGGGCGGGCAGGTTTTCGTTCAGGAGAACGCCTTTCATCCGGCGATCCGCGTATATCGATCACGGTCGGCGGCGAACGCTAGGCAGGCTCGTATATCGGCGGAAGTGAGTTGGGGGAACTCGGCGAGAATGTCCGCCTCGCTGTCGCCCGCGGCCATGTAGCCGAGGATATCGGACACGGAAATCCGGGTGCCCTTGACGATGGGTTTCCCAAAGCGTATTTCCTTGTCGACGATGATTCGGTCGGCGTAGTCCACGGGTTCATTGTACGTGAACTGCACCCGTTAGCCGACCCGATGATAACGTCGAGGTTGTAGTGAAGGACTCGATAGGTTTTGCCGTCCGCAGCAGTTGTCAAGCATTCCTTGACAACTGAGTCTGCGCTGAGCTCGCCTTCCTCGAAGATATTCCTGATGTGGAGACTGACGTTCTGCTTACTGGTCTGGAACAGCTCCACCATTTGAGCTTGGGAAAGCCATACCGACTCGTCCTCGACTCGGACGAGGAGCCGAGTCTGACCTAGAGCGGACTCGTAGAGAAGGAAATTAGGCCCACTCACAGACTGCAGTCTACCTTTCTCAGCTCTCATCGTTCGAGGTTTGTGCTTTGCGCCATAGTGACTGCGTGCGAAACGCGGTTGTGTTGCTCTCGGGAGGCGCGGATTCGGCTACGGTGCTGGCGATGGCTCGGGCTGAGGGGTTTGGGGTGTTTGCGCTTACCGTTTCGTATGGGCAGCGGCATGGGGCGGAGATCAAGGCGGCTCGGCATTTGGCTCACTCGCTGGGCGCGGAGGCGCACAAGGTGGTCGCGGTGGATTTGGCGGCGATCGGCGGCTCGGCCTTGACCGACGCCATTGACGTGCCAAAGGACCGAGTGGAGATGGAGGGGATTCCCGTCACTTATGTGCCCGCTCGCAACACCGTGCTGCTCGCGATTGCGCTTGGATACGCGGAGACGATCGAGGCGGACGACATCTTTGTGGGCGTCAACGCGGTCGACTACAGCGGCTACCCAGACTGCCGGCCCGAATATGTGGCGGCCTTTGAGCAACTCGCAAACTTGGCGACCAAGCGCGGCGTGGAAGGCCATCGCATGCGCATCCATGCGCCCCTGCTGCATCTGACCAAGCGGCAGATTCTCGAGAAGGGTTTGGAGCTTGGCGTGGACTATGGGGCGACGCACTCGTGCTATGACCCGACGCTGGATGGCCGTGCGTGCGGACGCTGCGATTCGTGCCTGATCCGACAGCGCGCGTTCGCCGAGCTTGGCATGGAGGATCCGGTTCTTGGACGAGCCTAAGCTGCGGATCGCGGAGGTCTTCACGAGCATCCAGGGGGAGGGGATTTGGGCGGGGGTGCCGTCGACCTTCATCCGGGTTTCAGGGTGCAATTTGCGCTGCGTCTGGTGCGATACGCCCTATGCGAGCTGGTCGCCTGAGGGGCCGGTTGTGGGGATATGCGAGCTTGTAGAGGGCGCGGAGTCAGCCGGGGTCGAGCATGTCGTGCTCACGGGTGGGGAGCCGATGCTCTTCGATGCGATCGTTCCGCTGGCGCAGCGGCTGAAGGCGGCGGGGCATACGATCACCGTTGAAACGGCGGGGACGGTTTTTAAGGATTTGCCTTGTGATCTGATGTCGATCAGCCCGAAGCTCGCCAACTCGTCGCCGCCTGCGGAAAGCGGCTGGCTTGAGCGGCATGAGGCGACATGTACCAACATCGAGGTGCTCGCTGCGCTGATCTCGCGCTATAGTAGTCAGCTCAAGTTTGTCGTGAATCCGGAGGTGCCGGGCGACATTTTTGAGATCGAGAACCTGCTGGGTCTGCTGCCGGCGGTGGCGAAGGACCGGGTTCTGCTTATGGCCGAGGGGGTCGACGCGGAGGTTCAACAGCGGCGCCAGCGGCTGCTCATTGAGACGTGCCTGAGCCGCGGCTGGCGGCTCTCGCCGCGGCTGCACATCGACCTATTCGGAAACACTCGGGGGACGTAGCAGTCCGACATCCCGAACTTGCCGCGCGGGATGCCGCGCGCGGGAGCACTTCAAGGCAACCCCTGGTTCGATCCCTCGACTTCGCTCAGGATGACAACTCACAACTTGTCATCCTGTAAGTGAGCCGGCGAACTGGAAGGATCGTCAGTAGCAGCGCCGGCGCACGAAGACAACGCGACAGCAGGAACGATCCTTTCACTGCGCTCGTACCTCGCGCGGTTCCAGGATGACGGGAGGGCTACTTCTGCCAGGCGCCGAACGACGGGTCGTACTTCCAGTCGTTGTCGAAGAAGCCGCACCCCAGCACTCCCCTAGAGCCTTGGGTGAGCTCGTCAGCGCGGAAGATGGTCCAGTCGGGATAGGCGATTCCGGATGTGAAGTATGGGATCCGGTTGGCGAAAGCCAAGCCCTTCTTACCCACGCCTCCTACCGCGGCGATGAGTCGCTTGCCCTCGGGATAAAGGAAGGCCGCTGCCGAGTCATCTGGAGGAGTTACGATCATGATATGCAGGACGCGGGGCCGAGCTGCATCCCATCCTTCGATCGAAACTGCTTTTCGCGTGGCTTTTAGCGGAGCATTTGTCAGCAGCTTCTTCCAGGCCGAGTTGCAGTCGGCGTTTCCGTAAACCACGAGGTTTCGGTTCGGCATCTTCAGCGCCTCGTCGTCGGTGACGATGTCGACCGAACCGTTGCCACGGTAGTACCACTGCTCGGCATCGAATCGCGCTTTTTGGCCGGACCACTGGTTCTCGGCCCTGGTTCCGTGAGTCGCCACGACAAGGGCGAAGTTGTTCTGGAACGCGAGTTTGAAGGGGCCACTTCGTGTCGGAGTTTTCCGATTGTTGCCAAGTCCCTTGTCCGTCGTCTCCCAGCTTCCCGATTTGTCGCGGGCGAATAGAAAGGTGCTCGCGTTGAATCTCTTCCACGTAAGCATGGGCAGAAGACTATCGCCGTCGATTGACAGAATTCCATCTCCGAGAGACAGCGGAAACGCACTTGTGTCAACCGAGAGCAGCGCGACATTCAGTGTCTCAAGTTCCCATCCTAGGGCGGTTTCTTTCGCACTGACACGGCTCGGCTTCATAGGCTCAATCTGAGCTAGAACGGAGACGCCCCTGAGCTTAGAGCTTGTGGCTGGGTTTACGGTTGTGAAGCTCCATGAACGGGCTGCCGGCAGGATGCCGGCGCTCCCAGCTAGGCGGGCGCTCTTAAACATCTCGAACATCGGTGGCCAGTCGACGCATTGGTCGCCCCACCAGTGGCCGGCACCGGGCTCTTCGTGGTAATCGAGCTT
>JBBREM010000011.1:0-39109 GCA_038202925.1 Fimbriimonadales bacterium
AAGACACCGCTAAGAAAGGGCCGCATCAGACCATCGATTAGCCCATCCGAGAAACCCTGCCTCTTCAAATACGAACGGGCCGTCATGTCCGGCATCTCGGCGATGTCGTCCGAGTCCGTCCACTGCACGTCGCTCGTCCACTTGCCCAGGCGCAGATGGTCGCCGGCGGAGAGGAAGCCGCTGAGCAGCGCAGGAAGCGGGTTGTCGCGCAGCACCTTGCGCTGCTCGCCGTTCCAGATGACGATCATGCCCTGCTCATATCGCTGAAAGTCGAGCCGCTCCTCATCGAGCTGCTCCTTCGCGTTCGGATAGGCGGTGAAGTAGGTGTGAAAGCCGCGATCGAGGCGATAGCTGCCAACGACGTCGGTCTTCACTCGCCCGCCGAGGCGGTCCTCCGCTTCGAGGATCAAGAATGGGACCTTCCGCCGCTTGAGGGCCCGCGCGCAGGTCAGCCCAGCCAGCCCCGCGCCCACGATCACAACCGGCTTCATAGCCCGTTTTACCTGCGAACACAAGGTACCGCCATGGCGGGGACATTCCTGTCCCCGCTCGGGCAAAGCCCGAGCCGGTGCCCCAGGGGCTGACGGTCCAGACTGGGACAGGAATGTCCCCGCCACGGGAATCGGGGTGTCTTAGTATCCACCGACAGTAAAAGAGCGGACGTGCGGTGGCGGTGGTTGACGGGTTACTGTGAACTTGGGAAAGTGAACGTTGTTGGATCGCCAGCCTTGGTCTCCATCCCGAGGAACTTGCGATGCGCCTTGAAACCTATTCCCAAGATATCGTCGATACTGTCCGCGAACCGCTGCTGATGCTCGACACGACGCTGCGGGTGCATTCTGCCAACCGCGCGTTCTACCAGACGTTCAAGGTCACTCCCGAGCAGACAGAGAACCACCTGATCTACGAGCTCGGCAACGGGCAGTGGGACATTCCCGACCTGCGGCGGCTGCTGGAAGACGTGGTGCCGAAGAGCCTGGTGTTCAATGACTTCGAGCTGGTGCACGCCTTCCCCGAGATCGGGCGGCGCGTGATGCTGCTCAATGCGCGCAAGCTCAAGGCGGGAAACCACGGCGAGCTGCTGGTGCTCGCCATGGAGGACGTGACCGAGCGGCGCCGGGCCGAAGAGGAAGTGGCCAAGACGGCCGCCGATCTGGAGGCCATCGAAACCTTCTCCCAGAACATCGTCGACACCGTGCGCGAGCCGTTGCTGATGTTGGACACCACACTGCGGGTGCACTCAGCGAACCGAGCCTTCTATCAGACCTTCCACGTGACCCAGGAAGAGACCGAGAACCAGCTCATCTATGAGTTGGGCAACGGCCAGTGGGATATCCCTGCGCTGCGGACGCTGCTGGAGGATATCGTGCCAAAGAATTCGGTGTTTAGCGACTTCGAGCTCGAGCACACCTTCCCGTCGATTGGCCGTCGCGTCATGCTGCTGAACGCGCGGCAACTTAAAGCCGGCAACCACGGGGAGTTGCTGGTGCTCGCCATGGAGGACGTGACTGCCAGCAAGCAGGCGGCGGAGGACCTCCTCAAGGCGGGGGCGTTGCAGAGCGCGATCTTCAACAGCGCGAACTTCTCCAGCATCGCTACCGACGAGAAGGGCGTCATCCAGATCTTCAACGTCGGCGCTGAGAAGATGCTGGGCTACGAGGCCGCGGAGGTGATGAACAAGATCACCCCCGCAGATATTTCCGATCCTCAGGAGGTCATCACGCGGGCGAAGGCGCTCAGCGCCGAGCTGGAGACGACGATCACCCCCGGGTTCGAAGCGCTGGTCTTCAAAGCCTCGCGCGGCATCGAAGACATCTACGAGCTCACCTACATACGTAAGGATGGCAGCCGCTTCCCCGCGATCGTCTCGGTAACTGCCCTGCGCGACGAGAAGGGCGGCATCATCGGTTACCTGCTCATCGGCACCGACAACACCGCGCGCAAGCAGGTCGAGGCCGAGCGCATGCTGCTCGACCAGCGGGTGCGAGATCAGCAGTTCTATACACGCTCGCTCATTGAATCGAACATCGATGCCTTGATGACTACCGACCCGCGCGGCATTATCACGGACGTCAACAAGCAGATGGAGGCTCTGACGGGCAGCACGCGCGACGAATTGATCGGCGCGCCCTTTAAGGACTACTTCACCGACCCGGACCGAGCGGAGGCCGGCATCAAGCGCGTGCTCGGCGAAGGCAAGGTGACAGACTACGAGTTAACCGCGCTCGCACGAGATGGCAAGGAGACGGTGGTTTCGTACAACGCCACGATCTTCCACGACCGCGATCGCCAGCTTCAAGGAGTGTTCGCCTCCGCCCGCGACGTCACCGAGCGCAAGCGCTATGAGCAATCGCTGCAACAGGCCAACCGGGCCAAAAGCATTTTCCTCGCCAACATGAGTCACGAGTTGCGGACGCCGCTCAACGCGATCATGGGCTATTCCGAGATGCTTCAGGAAGAGGCCATCGAGCGCAAGCTCGACGACTTCACCGCCGATCTCGCCAAGATAGGCGGCGCCGGCAAGCACTTACTTTCTCTCATCAATGACATCCTCGACCTTTCCAAGATCGAGGCCGGCAAGATGGAGCTGTACCTGGAAACGTTCAGCGTGCCTGAGCTGATCGCGGAAGTGGTAGCGACCATCGTGCCGCTCGTGGCCGCCAACGCGAATACCCTCCACGTGAATTGCCCGCCCGATCTGGGAACGATGCATGCCGACATCACGAAGACGCGCCAAAGCCTTTTCAACCTGCTCTCGAACGCGGCGAAGTTTACGAAGGAGGGCAACATTTCCCTCGACATCTACCGGGAGAGCATGGATGGCTCCGACTGGGTGTGCTTCCGGGTGGCCGACACCGGCATCGGCATGACACCCGAGCAGATCGTCAAGCTCTTCCAAACGTTCAGCCAAGCCGACACTTCGACCACGCGCAAGTTCGGCGGATCTGGCCTTGGCCTGGCGCTTACCCGCCGGTTCTCGCAGCTGATGGGCGGCGACGTCACCGTCAGCAGCGTTCCCGGCGAGAGCAGCACCTTCACGATCAAGCTGCCGAGCGTAGTTGCCCAAGCGGAGCACACCGAGACGGAACACGCTTCCCCGGTCAAGGTCGAGGAGGCCATCGTTTCGAGCATCGGCGAAGAACCCGCCGCCGGCGCGAGCATACTTGTGATCGACGACGACCCCGTCCAACGCGACCTCATGAGCCGTTTCCTGCAGCAGGAAGGCTTCGCCGTGCAGACTGCGAGCAACGGCGAAGAAGGCATTCGCATGGCGCGCCGCCTTCTGCCCATGGCGATCACTCTCGACGTGATGATGCCGGGAATGGACGGCTGGACCGTGCTTTCGGCGCTAAAGGACGACCCGCTCGTGCGCCACATTCCCGTGGTGATGCTGACGATGATGGACGACAAGCGCCGAGGTTATGCTCTTGGCGCCGCCAACTACATCACCAAACCGGTCGATCGCCGGGCCCTCGGGGTGATTCTCCAGCAGTACAAGTGCAACGACGATAACTGCTCTGTGCTGGTCGTCGAGGACGATCCAACCACGCGCCAAATGATGCGCACCATGCTGGAAAAAGCAAACTGGTCGGTCACCGAAGCTGAAAATGGCCGTGTGGGCATCGAGCGGTTGGCCGAGTCACAACCGTCGCTGATCTTGCTCGACCTCATGATGCCGGAGATGGACGGGTTCGAATTTGCCGCCGAGCTTCGACGACGTCCGGAATGGCGCACGATCCCAATCGTGGTGCTGACGGCGAAGGACTTGACGCCCGAAGATCTCGGAAAGTTGAACGGCAATGTCCACACTGTGATCAACAAGCATGGCTGCTCACGAGACGAGCTTATGAAGCAAGTTCGAGAATTATTGGTCGATTGGTCGATTCCGACCGTCCAAGCCGGGAAGGTAGCCAACCATGTCTAAGATTTTGCTTGTCGAGGATAACGAAATGAACCGCGACATGTTGTCGCGCCGACTCGCGAGGCGAGGCTACGAAGTCCTCATCGCGGTAGACGGCGAAGAGGGCTTGGCCTTAGCCGGCGCTTCCATTCCCGACTTGATCCTAATGGACATGAGCCTTCCGCTTCTGGACGGTTGGGAAGCAACCCGCCGCCTCAAAACCAACCCCGACACCGCCGGCATCCCCGTGATTGCGTTAACCGCCCATGCGATGTCGAGCGACCGGGATAAAGCCCTGGAGGCAGGCTGCGACGACTACGACACCAAGCCGGTCGAGTTGCCACGCCTTCTCGGCAAGATCGAAGCCCTGCTGGCACAGGCAGAGGAAAGGAAGATATCGTGAGCGAGATCATAGAAGGAGCGCAAAACAGGGCCCTCACGCCCGAGTTTCTGCACGATTTGAGGACGCCACTCAACCACATCATCGGCTTCTCCGAGCTGCTGGCCGACCAGGCCCGCGAGGAGAGCCAGCTGGCCTTTATCGGGGACCTCGAAAAGATCCACGCCGCCGGCCTCCAGCTCTTGAGTTTGCTCAACGACGGCGTCGCCCCAGCGCCTCCCACCTCCGCGTCCGATTCTCGTTTCAACGGCGTGACCCCTCCCGCAGGCGCTTACTCGCATATCCTTGTCGTCGACGACAACGAGATGAATCGTGAAGTTCTGAGTCGCCGGCTTGAGCAGCTCGGCTATGCGGTGGCGACTGCGGAGAACGGCATTGTCGCGATGGTGGCGGCCCGAAGCAGAACCCCCGACCTCGTGCTTCTCGACATCATGATGCCCGAGATGGACGGCTATGAGGTCTTGAAGGCGCTAAAGGGTGACGAGCGGCTGAAGCACTTACCGGTGATCATGATCTCGGCGGTAGATGAGGTCGAAAGCGTTGCGCGGTGCATCGAGATGGGTGCCGAGGACTACCTCGCCAAACCCTTCAACCCAATCCTACTCAAAGCCCGTGTCGGCGCATCCCTCGACCGCAAGCGCGCCCACGATCGTGAAATGCGCCTTTACGAGCAGTCGCAGGAGCAGTACCTGCACCTTCAGGAACTTGAAAAGTTGCGCGACAACTTGACCCACATGATCATCCACGATCTAAGAACGCCGCTAACTTCGGTGATCTCAGGGTTACAGTCCGTGGCCGCCATGGGCTCCCTCAACCCCGGCCAGTTGGAAGTGCTCGACATTTCCGTGGCGGGCGGAGAAACATTGCTGGAGATGATCAACAGCCTGCTAGATGTCGACAAGATGGAGTCAGGCTCAATGGAGCTTGATTATACGTTGCTCGATGCCGATCAGCTCGTTTCGAGCGCGGTCGCCCAGGTTGCTCAACTGGCTGAAACCGGGGAGATCTCCTTGGTCTGGAAGCCCGGCAGCGGCGTGCCGTTCTTTGAAGGCGACGAAGTCACGCTCCGCCGCACGTTGGTCAATCTCCTGGGCAACGCGATCAAGTTCACACCGGCGGCAGGCAGTGTTACGGTAGACGTGAGGGAGCAGGACAAATTTCTCGTGTTCTCGGTAACGGATACCGGCGAAGGCGTCCCCGAGGAAGCATTCGGACGCATCTTCGAGAAGTTCGGCCAGGTCGCATCGCGCCAGAACGGGCGGCTGATGAGCACCGGGCTCGGGCTGACGTTCTGCAAGCTGGCCGTTGAGGCGCACGGAGGCGAGATCTCCGTGGCGAACGCGGATGGGCAGGGCAGCACGTTCTCGTTCACCGTGCCGGTGAAGAGGATTGAGTATTGAGCGCTACTTTTTGGGGATTAGCCGGTGCATGGTGAGGATGGTTAGGCCATCTTTGCCGGTCATCGCTTGAACCGCGCTTGTTGATCCATCGGTGCGGTCGATTCCCACGATCTTTAGCTGCGGGCCGGTGGGTACGTCCTCTTTGAGCTTTCCGACTTTGGCGCCCTCAGTTTTGTAGAACTGCTGCACCTGACTGGGGGAATCCTTGGTTAGGAAGCTCACGCCGTAGGTCTGGCCCATGTCCGTATTCATCGCGATGCCGCTGTAGCTGACTTCTTCCGCGCCGGGATAGAAGGGGAGGCCGATCTGCTCGGCGGTTACTTTGCCCTTGCCGCCGATATCGGTCACACCATGAACCTTTGCGGTGCCATCGGTTGATCCGGTCGTACCCGCCGCTTGTCCCGAGTCCGCGGATTTGGAGCCGCAGCCGACAAGGAAGATGATGCAAAAACTGAGCAAGAGCGTTTTCATGGAGGCAGTATAGCGCCTGTTCCCAATCTGGGGAAAAGGTTGATCATCCAGGGCTGGACCTGCGGTCCAGTCGGGGACAGGAATGTCCCCGCCACTGGATATCGATCTAATCGCCTTCGTGCTTGCTCGCGGGGCGGGTCCTCATTTCGGCCCAGGTCCTCAGCTCGTCGATCTCCTCGCGCATCATGACGCTGAGGGGGACGATGTCTTTGGCTTCGCCGAGAATGTCGTCGGTGGACAGTTCGCGATCCGCGTCGAACGCGGTGTAGAGCGCGCCGATGATGACCTGCTCGATCTCGGCACCGCTGAAGCCGTGGGTCGCCTTGCACAGCGCCGGGAGATCGAAGGTTGCCGGGTTGCGGTTGCGCTTCGTGAGGTGGATGTCGATGATCTGCTCGCGCTCCTTGAGGTCGGGGAGGTCGACGAAGAATATCTCGTCGAAGCGGCCCTTGCGCAGCATTTCAGGCGGGAGGGCGGAGACGTCGTTGGCGGTGGCGATGAGGAAAACGGGCGCGGTCTTGTCCTGCATCCAGGTGAGGAAGGTGGCGAAGACTCGCGCGGTCGTGCCGGAGTCGCTGACGCCGCTGCCTCCGATGCCGGCGAAGCCTTTTTCAAGCTCGTCCGCCCACAGGATGCACGGCGCGACCGATTCGGCGACTCGAATCGCTCGGCGGATATTCTCTTCGCTCTGGCCGACGAGGGAGCCGAAGATGCGGCCGACGTCGAGCTTGAGCATCGGCAAGTTCCACTCGGCGGCGACAGCCTTGGCGAGCAAGGACTTGCCTCACCCTTGCACGCCAAGCAGCAGGATGCCTTTGGGCGGCGGAATGCCGAACGCGCGGGCCTTGTCGGTGAAGCTTTGGCTGCGCTGGTCGAGCCACGTTTTGAGTAGCTCCATGCCTCCGACGTCGCCAAGTTGATCTTGCGGTGGGTAATACTCGAGGAGGCCAGATTTCTTGATGATCTGCTGCTTTTCTTCGAGTACGGACTCAACATCGAAACGCCGCTTCTCGACGAGCGATCGTGCGAATACATTTTCGATTTCGTCGAGGGTGAGACCGAGGGCGGATTTGACGATCAGCTCGCGCTGGGCGGGTGTTAGGTTCGGGTCCACCTTGTCGTTACCTTTCACCGATTCGCTGACGCGATCGAGGACGAGGCCGATGTCCTCAACGTTGGGAAGGGGGAAATCGATGACGGTGACCTCCTTCTCCAACTCGATGGGTAGGCTCAACATGGGGCCCATGAGGATCAGCGTCTGCGCTTTGCCGCGGAGCTGCATGGCGAGGTCGCGCAGGAGACGGATGACCCGCGAGTCCTTCATGTAAGGGTGGAAATCCTTCAGCAGGAACGTGGTGTATTCGGGTGCCTCGTGTACGAGGGCGAGGGCTT
Source organism: Fimbriimonadales bacterium (assembly GCA_038202925.1). Classification (GTDB taxonomy): domain Bacteria; phylum Armatimonadota; class Fimbriimonadia; order Fimbriimonadales; family Fimbriimonadaceae; genus JAEVZK01. The sequence goes on from JBBREM010000011.1 coordinate 7,565, forward strand.
CCAGCTCGCCGGGCAGCGGGGTTGGCCGAGCGGGGCCGGTCGCGCGGTTGACGGGCGGACGCATGCCTTGGGTGATCGACCAGGTGTGCACCATCCGGTTGAGCGGCGCGCAGACGCGGCGGATGGCCTCCTCGACGCGCCCTTCCTCCCAGCTCACGATGTAGAGTATCGGATACTTGGCGCGGATGAGGATGTCGATCTCTTGGCCGGCGTTCATTTCGATTTGTGATTCGGTATTCGTATTCGGTATTCGGTATTCGGTATTCGGTATTCGGGGACTCACGATTCACGATTCACGATTTAACGTTCCTGCGGTTTAGGATTTGAAATTTGAGATTTGAGATCCCTGATCCCTGACTATCGCGCGAACCTCTATCTCTTCCCCGCCATTTGGCCCAGACTGACGACTTCCCTGAAGGCTACGACGAAGCCTTCGTTCTCCTCGGGGGTGCCGACGCTGACGCGGATGTGGTTGGGTGCGCCGTAGCCGGTGCAGGGGCGGACTATGTAGCCACGCTCCAGAAGCGCCTGAAAGACCGGTTCGCATGGGCGGCCGAGGTCGACGAAGTGGAAGTTGGTGCGTGACTCGGTCACGCTGCAGCCCAGCAAAGCGAATGCCTTCTGCAGCATCTGCAGGCCGCTGCGGTTGTTAGCGAGGGTCTTTTCCACGAAGGCGTCGTCGCTCAAGGCCGCGATCCCGGCTGCCTGGGCGAGGCTGTTGATGTCGAAGGGCGCGCGCACGCGCTCAATGGCGGGGGCGATGTATTCGGGCACGAAAGCGTAGCCGATGCGGATTCCGGCGAGGCCGTAGAGCTTGCTGAAGGTGCGTATGGCGACTACGTTGCGGTCTTTGAGCACGTACTCTCGGCCATCGGGATAGTTAGAATCTGAGTTACCCCCACCCCCTGCCCCCTCCCCCTCCGCTTCGCGGCCTAACCCACCTAGGAGGGGGTTCTGGTTCCGCGCGAATTCAAAGTAGGCCTCGTCGAGGGCGAGGAGAGTGGTATCGGGAAGATCGCGGAGCAGACCTTCGATCTCCCTTCTGCCGACCATCGTTCCGGTGGGGTTGTTGGGGTTGGCGATGTAGACGATTTTTGTCCGCTCCGTCACCGCCCGCGCGATGGCGGGCAGGTCGTAGCGCCAGCCTTCGCCCAGAGGAACCTTGATGAGGCGGCAACCGGCGAGGTGCGCGGCGGCGTCGTATCGGGGAAAGGAGCACTCGCTGGTTACGATCTGATCATCCGGGCTGCCGATGAAGGCCAGGGCCAGGTTGGCAATGATCTCCTCGCTGCCATTGCCGACCACTACCTGCTCAAACGGCACACAGAATCTCTCGGCCAGCGCCTGGCGCAGGTCGTAGGACGCTCCGTCGGGATAGAAGTTAAGCTCGCTGGACGCCGCATTGAGCGCCTCAATCGCCTTCGGCGACGGACCGAAAGGGTTCTCGTTGCTCGCCATCTTCACCACATGGGAAAGGCCGAGCTCTCGCTTGACGGCACCGATCGGCTTCCCCGGTTGATACGGGTGCATGCGGAGAACGTTCGGGCGAACGGGGGTGGGCACGACTTGATTATGCCAGCGTGAAGAGGAACGTCGCGCCTTTGCCCGGCGACGACTCCGCGCGGACATCCCCGCCGTGCCGCTGGACGATGCGCTGGACGTTCGCCAGCCCGATGCCAGTCCCTGGGTAGTCGGCATCGTGAACGAGCCGCTCGAACGGGAGAAACAGCTTGTGGGCGTAGGTCATTTCGAATCCGATGCCGTGATCGCGCACGAAGTATTCACCTTCGGAATTGCGGCCGAACGTGACCTTCCCGCCGTGCGGGGAGAACTTGGCGGCGTTTTCAAATAGGTTGAGGATGACGAAACGAAGCAGCCTTGCATCGCCATTGGCGCTGAGGTTGGGCTCCACCACGAATTCCACTTTCTTCGCGCGTCCGTCGCTCCGCAACTCGTCGGCCACGTCTTCGGCAAGCTCCGATAGATTCACATCCTCGAATGCCATCTCTTGCCTGGAAAGGCGCGACAGCTTCAGCAGCTCGTCGATCAGCACTCCCATTTTCTTCGCGGCGGCGGCTTGCCGCTCCAGGAGGGCTCGCTGCTCGGCGCTTATCTTCTCGCCCGCTTCTTCGAGCAAGATCATGCTCGTCGACATGATCGCCCGAAGGGGGGCTCGGAGATCGTGTGACACCGAGTAGGTGAAGCCCTGCATTTCATCGTTGGCGGAACGCAGCTCGGCAGTGCGCGAGTTGACGCGCTCCTCGAGTGAGGCATTGAGCTGCCTAACCTCATCCTCCGCCCGCCGGCGCTCCTCGAGCTCTCGTTGAGCGGTTGAATAGAGCCGGGAATTGTCGACGGCCAGGCCGGCCATGCGGCCCAGCTCCTCAAAAATGGGCAGATCGCGATCCTGATAGCGGCCGCGCACGCTGGAAACGAAGCTGATTGCGCCGATTGTGGCCTCTCGGGTGACAAGGGGGACGATGACGACTGAGCCCAGTTCGATTTGCCGGATCACACTTAACTGTTCGGGGGTGAGTTTGGCCTCCGTGATCAACTCCTCTGGAATTTCGCTCCAGAGCTCGGACTTGCCGGTGCGGAGAACATTAGGCACACCGGTGGGCTGGTTCATGTCCACTGGAAACATCTCCATGATCTCGTAAGCCCATTTCACCTTTTCCGGGTCGACGTGAGCCGTGGCCACCCTCTTGAGGCCCGTGTCGGCATCCAAGAAGTCGATCGAGACCCAATCCGCCAGGACCGGAACGGCAAGGTAGGCCACCTTGTCCAGTGTCCGCTCGTAGTCGAGCGACTCGGCGAGCGAGTGCCCGGCTTCGGTTAGGAAGCGCTGGCCCTCCTCTATCCACTTGCGCTCGGTAATATCGATCGCCGCGCTGACGGCGATCCGGCGTCCATCGGGGAGTACACCGAGAGGTGCGCTGGTGACTATCCAATAGTGCTCGTAGCCGTCGCGCGATTTAATGACATGTTCGACCGACTCGGCCCTCTTGTGGTCGGTGCGGAATGGGTGGCCCAGAGCGTCGGCCAGATGAGGAGCCTTCGCGCCGACGAGCTTCACCCAAGTGCTAACTGAGTGAGCCTCTTCGAGTTCATAGCCGGTCGCTTTGACCCAGGCCCGACTTGAGTAAATGATTTCGCCGTCTTCGGCGTGGATGATCTTGGGGATCGGCGAGTTTTCGATCGCCTGGCGGAAGCGCGATTCGCTTTCCCGCAACGCGTCCTCGGCGATATGCCGCTCCGTGATGTCGAGCGCCGCGCCGGTGACGCCGCAGATCGCGCCATCCGGGTTGCGAAGCGGCTCGATCATGAGATCGTAATATTTGAGTCCAGGCTGAATGGACGCTTTGATCGTCTGGCGCACGCCTTTGCCGGTGTCGAGCACTTGCTGCTTGAGCGCGGTGAGAAGCGCGCCCTCCCCTTCGGGCAAAAGCTCGTCATCCCGGCACCCCATCGAATGCTTCTCGAAGAACTCGTTCGACGGAAAAAGCCAAGTGTAGCGAAGCTGCTCATCCTGCTCGAAGGCAGTGATGCCGCCGCTCGCCAGCGCAATTCTGAAACGCGACTCGCTGAGCTGCAGCTCCTGCGCGGCGATCTTTTGATCGTGAATACGGGTGCTTGTCCCATACCAACGCACAATCTTGCCATCCCCATCTTTCACCGGTACGGAGCGTGCCAGATGCCACAGGTAATCGCCGTTGCGATCGCGTAGGCGCAGCTCCATTTCAAGGGTCGTGCCGCTCTTGCGGGCCTCCTCCCACATGGATTTCGCGCGGGCGGCGTCTTCGGGGTGCAGCGCCTCATTGTAGGAGTCGGGCGTCGTGGTTTCTGGATCAAGGCCGGTGTATTCGAACCATCGCGCGTTGATGAACTGGCTCTTGCCGTTGACATCGGCAACCCACGCGATCTGCGGCATCGCGTCGGCAAAGTCTCGGAAGAGCCGTTCGCTCTTGGCCAAGTCGTCGTCGGTTATCTTGCGCGCGGTGATGTCGCGGGAGAGGACGGCGATGCCTTGCTCGATCGGATAAGCGCGGATCTCGTACCACGCTCCGCTCTCCGCGAGAAACTCGAAGTGAGTGGCCACGCGCACATCCATCACGCGGCGATATTGCCGCTCAAGCTCGGTGCCGTGGAGGCGCGGGAACAGCTCCCAAATGACGTTGCCTTCAATCTGAAGATCGTGCCAGGTTTCCGTGTATTCACGGGCGGCCCGGTTGCGGTAGATGAAGCGCCACTCCCGGTCCAACGCGACAAAGCCATCGGAAATGGCTTCTAGTACGTTAAAACCGACGTCGTTCAGGGCGTCGGGCATGTTGAGGACGCGACTATCCAATTGCTCTCTGGAAGATTGTAATGCATAAATCGTCGTTCTTGCGCCGCTGGGCGCAAGAAAACGTTGCCGATTCGTCGCTACGAGACGGAGGCGAAGGCCTTTGTCTCTGCTTTGCCGACCGCCGCTGTCAGCGCCCGCTCGAGGTCTTCCAACAGGTCCTCGATATCTTCGATGCCCACGCTGAGGCGCAGGCCGTTGTCCACAACGCCCATGTGGCGTCGCTGCTCATCGGTCATGCAGGCGTGGGACATGAGAGGCGGATAACCGACAATTGATTCGACACCGCCGAGGCTCTCGGCGAGGAGGAAGACCTTCGTCGCCTCGGCGAAGCGGCGAGCCTCCGCAGCCCCGCCCTGGATGTTGAACGCCACCATGCCGCCGAAGCCTTTGGGCATCTGGCGCCTAGCCAGCTCGTAATCGGGATTCGAGGGCAGGCCGGGGTAGTAGACCTTCTCGACGCGCGGGTCGGCTTCGAGGAACTCGGCCACTGCCAGCGCGTTGCTGCAGTGCTGCCTCATGCGCAGGGCGAGCGTCTTCACGCCGCGCAGGCTGAGCCATGCGTCGAACGGGCTGGGCGCGGCACCAAGGCTCTTGCCGAACTCGAAGACGGCTTCCGCGATCGAGGCGTCGTTGGTGATCAGCGCGCCCCCGATGACGTCGCTATGGCCGCTGATGTACTTCGTCGTGGAGTGGACGACGATATCGATGCCCATGTCGAGCGGATTCTGCAGGTAGGGCGAGGCGAAGGTGTTGTCGAAGACGGTGATCAGCCCGAGCTCCCTGCACGCGGCGGCGATGGCGGCGATATCGGCTAACGAGAGATTCGGGTTGGTGGGCGATTCGAAGACGACCATCTTCGTGGCCGGCCTCACCTCTTTGCGCAGCGATGCGACGGTGCCGTCGAATTCGCTCGTGCCCAGCCCCTGGCGCGGAAGGGTCTTATCGGCGAGGCGGAAAGTGCCGCCGTAGATGTCATGGGCGATGAGCACATGGTCGCCCGCCTCAAGCAGGCTGAACGCGGCGACGATCGCCGCCATGCCGCTCGAAAAGCAGGTGCAGTGCTTGCCATTCTCCAGCGCCGCGAGGACATGCTCGAGCGTGGTGCGCGTGGGATTGGCACAGCGGGTGTAGTCGTGCTTGGGTATCGCGCCGAGATCGGGCCACGCGAAGGTGGCGGATTGGTAGATCGGCGGGATCACCGGCATGAACGTGCCTTCGGGGGTCTGGCCGGTGCGTATCGCGCGGGTGGTGAATCTCACCCTAATATCATTCACCAATCGCCCCGCGAACGTGAGCGATTCGTTCGATTGTTAGGCGGGGCGGGGGGTTTTGGCATCGAACCGACCGCGGGTGGGCCGGAGGGTTTCGCCCTTAGGCGTGGCGGGGACATTCCTGTCCCCACTCGGCCAATGCCGGAGCTGCGCAGGGGTCCGTGTCGTCAGGGTGCGCAATTTGTTCGCAAGAGCGCGGCCATCGGCGAGCCGGTTGCGGGGATCTCGATGGAGGTTGGAGTTTCCACGATGCGAGAGTGAGTTATCTCACTGCGGATGTGATCTTCCACGATGCGAGAGTAAGTGATCTCCGTCGTAGTTAGAGCAATCGCGATGCGAGATTAATCAATCTCACTCGGAGTTGGACCTCCCACGAAGCGAAAGTAAGAGCCCGTAAGGCACTCGAAGATCAAGGCCCCTCTGCGGCGTGGGGGATTTGAAGCGAAGGGTCGGACAAGAGGGCGGGGCCGATGGTTATGGTGCACGGCGGCCCAGGAGGTCAGGAGAGAGACTATTTATATCGGACGATCGCCCATGCTCCAGAGGGGTTGTCGCCGACCATACGCAGAGCCGCCCGGCCAGTTGAGGGGCCGGGCGGTGGAGAGCTGCGCGACTGCGGCTCAGGGCCAGTAGGTCGGGGCGCGGAGCTGCTTGGCCTGCGCCGCGTTGGTCTGGAGATAGTTATCCCAGGTGACGGTGAACTTGGCGTTGTTCACGTAGTTGCCGGCAGCAAGGGCCCCGGTGAGGGTGAGCGTCTTGTTGATCGTGACCGACGTTCCGGCGAAGTAATAGCCGGCGGCGCTGATCGTGGCCGAGGCACCTCCAAAGGTGATGCCGTTTGGCGTAACCACTGAAAAGTGAGTGAATCCGTTGTAGTTGCTCACGTTTTGATCAACGATGACGTTGCCGGTGACATAGAAGGTGCCGGTGCCCTTGACAGCTCCCCGCAACGTGAGGTTGCCGTTGACGACGACCAGCGCGTTGGATGCGGGGAAGTTGTAGGCGGTCAGAGTCTGCGGCCCCACCAGCGTGGAGGTGGCGGCGGTAGGATAGCCGGCAGCGGTGACATCCGGGAAGGGGAACGGAGCGACGCCGGTGAGAATGTTGCCCAGCACCGTGATCAACCCGAGCGGGTTGAAGCTACCAGTAGTCTTGAAGTCTTTGGTGATCTTGCTGCCAAGGCTCCCGAGGATCGTCGGCGAGTTCTTGCAGTAGACGCTGCCGTTAACGACAGAGCCAGTCGGCCAGGTGAGCCCGCTGTTCGAGAACACTCCGTACGACCACAGATTGTCGAGCTGGCTGGTGAGAACGGCGGTGACCTCGCCACCATTTTGGTTCAGCACCGTTCTGCCTAGCTTGTCGGCCTTACTGGCGGTGATGCATACGGTGTTGGCTAGCGAACCGGAATTATCGGCAATGCTAATCGTAACGGCTTGTCCGCCGACGTAATAAACCTTGAGGTCGCCGGCCTTGATCTTGGCGGTGGCAAGATCGCCTTCCGCCATGGCGACGGCGCCGGAAAGAACGTATGCGTCCTTGACCTTGTTTTCCTTCTTCTCCTGATTGCGGGAGATGTTCCCGGTCAGCGTCAGGCCCGCGACGGCGGTAATGCCGAGCGACGTGCTGACGATCAGAACTACCATGAGTGCGCTTCCGCGCTTTCGGCTGTTGTTCATTGTTTTGTGCCCTCTCTGTTTGTTTCGGAGGAGTGGTGACGCCGAGTCACGCGTTCAAATGCGAGCTTTTCACTTCGGCATCATGACGACGTTGTCGAGGAGCCCGCCCGTCTTGTCTCCGACTGAGCTCTGGTCGATGAATTCGAGGTCGGTAGTCGAGGCGGTGGCAGTCACGTTATACGATTTGAGCGTCCAAGCCGCCGAACCCGGAAGGCCGACGCCGTTCCCGGTCAAGGTGGCCAGCACCGCACCGTTCCACTTGACCTGGATATCGTTGCTCGCGCAGCCGGGGCGAGGGGTGTAGTAGAAGGTCAGCAGGTAGGTAACGCCGGGCGTGGTTGAGATGGTCTGCTTGACCGATCCGGGGACGTCCGCATCGAGCTCAAGGTGCTGCTTGCCCTTGAACGACTGGCATCCGAAGCCGCCGAACTGAACCTCGACGGGAGTCGGACTGCTTGCCGACCAGCCTCCGGGGAGCCCGTCGTTGGTCATGTATCCCCAGCCGGTGCCGGAAACGTCGGGCAGCTCAAAGCTCCCGTTGACGATCATGTTGCGGAAGTTGCCCCAATAGATCGTCTGGGTAAGGCCAAACGAGGTTCCTGGGCCATTGATGTCGGTGGTTTGGGACCGTTCGGCGCGGGTTAGCGAGGAGCCGTTGATGGTGACCGTCGACATCTGATTCACGATGTCGTTCGTGAAGGTAAGGCTATCGATCAGGGTCCACTTGAGATTTCCGCCGTAATACTTTTGCCAGGCGACGTCGACGTTGGCCGCGATGGGGGTCGCGCTGTTGTTCACGATTGCGCGCGTCATCTTGGTGCCGGGCGTGGAGATGAACAGGCCCGTGTTGTCGGACATGTAGAACCACACGAAGAAGCCGGTGTTGTAGATCTCGCGGCCTCCAACGCTGGCATCGGGCGTGAAGTGTTCATTCGCTCCGTCATAGTCCTGGTCGGTACCGGTCGCGGGCATCACGCACACAAGGGCCTGATTCGTTCCGTTGGATGCGACGCTGCACGACTTGGCGGTGGATATGAACTTCTTGAACTCGTCGCAGAGCTGGTTGACCTGCATCTGCACTCCCGCTTCCGCGCCCTGAGCGCCAATACGCTTGCTGGAGTAGGCGAACAGGAGTGTGATGGCTCCCATGAGAGCCACGACCATGATCATGCCAATCGTTAGCTCAACGAGCGTCAAGCCCCGTCTACGGTGCATCGTTCCTCACCGCGGAGTCGATCTGCGTCGTCCTGGTGGCTGGACCGGACGCGATCATTACCGTCCAAGACACCTGGGCGGAGACGGTGAACACTTTAGGGTCGGCGGTTGCCGAGACGGTAGTGGTTAAGCCCGCGGGCTGAGGAAGGTCTGTGGCGGGTATGCCAGTCGACGTGACGCCGGCAGCGACGGCACCGTAATAGGCCTTCGATTTGTATTTCTCGATTTCCGACGTCGCGATGACAAGAGCTTTAGCCCGATGCCGAGTCAGAAAGTTCTGCGTATCGGTGAAGTTGATGGCCGTAATGATGCCAATCGCGGTGACAGAGAGGCAGACGGTAGCCACCAATAGCTCCATCAAGGTAAAGCCGCGATTCCGCCTTGGCGTGCCACTCACCTCTTATGTATCGGAGGACGCGATCCAAAATTGAAGAGTAAAAGGCACGTTCCGCTAATGGACGCGCAATCCTAACGGTAAAGCGCCAAGGCAACCGTGCGGAGGTACTCGTAGTCGCGGTTGCCGATGAGCACGACCGCGCAGTCTCCATCACCCCAGGTGACGCCGTTCATCTTGTCGATCTTGCAGGCGAACATGCCGTTGCCCATGGGCTGGACTCCATCGACGGCAGTCACGCCCGGAATCACCATCAAAGCCAGTTCGCCAGACTGATCGGTGAACCTCACGCTCACGATGCGGCGGTCCCCCTGATCGGCGATTGCGACGCCGAGGATTCGACTCGGATCGAGGGTGATCTTGGGCCGCTGGCCGGTCTGGTCGTTGATCCAGGTGTTGAGCTGCTCCGCTTGACGGGGCTTGGGGCCGGAGATGGGGACAAGGCTGGAGGCGTAGGCAGCGACTTCGCCGGTGCCTACGCTGGAGCCGTGGATGCGGCGGAGATAGCCACCGCCCATGATGACGACGAAGAGCAGCAGAGACAAGGCCCAGGCGTAGCGGGTGATGAACCCTTCCGTTCGCTTTGCGCGGTCGATCTCATCGAGGCGCTTCGCGCATGATTTCCATAGAGCGGGCTCGACTGGTTTGCTTGGCTGCGCGGCGAGGAACGACTTCAGGTTTTTGATGGCTTCGAATTCGGCCTGCGCCTGCGGCGATGATTGGAGCAACGATTCGACGTGAGCGCGCTCGTTGGCGGTCAGTTCGCCGTCGGCATAGCCGTGTACGAGGTTCAGATCCTTCATTCGTCGACGCCTTGTTTGATGAACCCTTCCTTCATCGCGAATTCTTGCAACGATCGTCTCAACATAGCTCGGCCCCGGGCGAGCCGCGAGCGGACGGTGCCAATCGGCACACCCGTCGCATCCGCGATTTCCTGATAGGCCATTCCTTCGATATCGCTCAACATTACTGCTATTCGGAAGTCCTCCGGCACCTTGGCCAGCGCTTCCTCCACTTCGGCTCCGAGGGCGCTGTCGAAGAGAATCCGGTCCGGAATCTCGCCTTCGACCGCCATCGGTTCCACGGCGGACTCATCGTCAAGCGAGTTAAGCTGAGGTCCCCTCTGACGTGCTCTGTACTTGTTGATGTACAGGTTCGTCACGATGCGAAGCATCCAGGCCTTAAAGTTCGAACCGTCAAACCGTTCGAAGGCTTCATAAGCCCGCACGATCGCCTCTTGAGCGAGATCCTCGGCTTCCTCGCGAGAGCGTGTGAGCCTTAGCGCGGTACCGAAGACTGAGGGAAAGACCTTTTCAGCCTGCTTTTCGAATGCATCGCGCAAGTTGCGCTTCGCGAAGAGCATGGCTGAGGCGGATTCTACCCCTCGTTATTGTTCAACCCCTGAGCCTGATTACGCGTTCCCGTCAGCGACTATTTGCGCCGAACTGGGAATATTGCCGGGACTAGCTCCCTGCCCCCATCGCGAAGACAATGCCGTTGTTCACGGCGTACGACACGCCGTTCGGGCCGATCACCGTCGGCGTGTAGGCCTCGCCCACGCCCGCCGTCAGAGTCAACACCTGATCCAGCGTATTGGTGTCGAAGTTCCAGTGATAGCACTTGCCATCCTCGCTGTTGACAATGGCGCAATGGCCGATCGGGTCGACCGCGGCGGTGTTGATGCACCACTCTCTCACCGCGTTCGGGAATCCGGGGAAGTCGTCGTCCGGCGTCGGCCCGGTGACGGTTACCACTTCCTTCATCACATTGATATCGCTGCCGACATGATAGTCGGCGCCGATGTGCAGCTGCGTATCGTTCGGATCGAGCACCGCCAGCTTATTAGCGCCATCACCCCCGACTGAAGCGTAGTTGTTGTACTTGGTCAGCAGGAGATAGGGCGAAGCGCCGAGATATTGCGGAACCGCCCACGAGGGAACGATCGAAGCCGTATCATCCCAACCGAATGAACCGGTCGGCTTCTGCACGTTCAGCGTCGAATTGAAGTGAACCATCCAACCCCGGTCGTTGTTGCGGGCCTGACTGAGGCCCGAGTTCCACCAGAACGGGTTCTGCAGGAAGCCGTAGTAGACGTCTCCGTCCGGGCCGACCATGGGGGATGAGGTTCCCTGGTCGAAAATCCCGGCGTTCGCGCCGCTCTCGGGATCGACGAGGCCCACTTTGTATTTCGTCTGGAGCGTCTTTGAATCGAGCCCGAGGAGATATGCGCGGCCATTGGACGTGCTGAACGCTGCGCAATAAACAACCGTGCCGTCAGGACTGAGTGCGGGTGCGCAGTTGAGCGCCGGGATGCAATTGACGTCGTTGCAGGCATTAGACGCGGAAACCCACCGTCCTACGCCATTCGTCATTTGCCTTGCGAAGCCGCTCTTGAGGCCCACCGGCGTGACGCCGGTAGTGCGGAAGCTGAAGAAGATGCTGCCGTCAAGGCCAACGGTGAGCGGGCATGCGATCTTCACGTTCGCGTTGTATGTCGCCTTGGCGGCGTTATATTTCGGCATGCCAAAGAAGCACGTGCGAATGCCGGGAACGACGACGCTCGCGTCGGTGCCGTTGCCGCTCGGCTTCACGTCCACGGCCTGGTGCACCAGGATCGTGCCGCCCGCGCCGGGAGAGACGAGGTTCTGTCCGTTCACGAGCGCCGAGCCGCAACTGGGAATCCAGCTCGAGGACGGGGTTACGTAGTCGAGGTTCTGCGTCCACATGGGCAGACCGGCGGGCGTGAGCGCCTCCATCCGGTAGGTGCCGGTCGCGCCCGTCTTAACCGCGAGGATGATCGTTCCTCGGCGGGAGATCAGAGGGGAGCCGTAGTGGATGAGAAGGCTGTTGCCGCTGTATTGGCGATTGAGATCGATCTGGTGGGACCACAAAATCTGGTTCAGCGGCTGGGCAGGAACCATCGAAATGGCGGCGTGCTGGGCGTTGCCGCCGTACTGCCCCCAATCCGGAGTGGTGCCAATCGCGAAGCATGTCGAAGCGACAGAAAGCACGCCAAGGGCGGCGAACGCAAAACGAGTCATCCCCCGCATTATCGAACAGATTTCGCACCGGGGGTTGCCCAGGCGCTGAAAACCGCAATCATCGCGAAGGTAGCCGGCCCGGGTTTTCCTTCGTAAGGGGCTTGCGTGTGTTAACTAGTTTTTCGCGGAAGTCGTTAAACATGCAGATCGACCGCAAGCCGAATATTTGAGCGACGGAAACAGTCGCCTCCCAGCTATGGGGATTGAGCTTGCCATCCATGCACTTGCGCGCCTCGGTGTCGTATCGGGTGCAATCACGGCATTCCATCGCCGGTCAAATTGTACAACGCATTGTCAGCAGTGTTGAGCTAGGCCCGACCTGCCTGGGAGCGAGCGGCTTTTGGGTACCGAGGCGTTATTGATCTTCTCACAACGCCTTGCGCCCCATCCTGCGCATAAGAGCCTCTATAAACCATCCGCCAATGAGGAGTAGTCCGCCAGGGTCGATAACAAGAGGAACCCACCACCAAAATCTGCTGACGAATAAGTTCGTCGCAATTGCCGCGGCAACCGCAGCGCCGCCTACAAGCGGAGCTACTGAGCCGTGTGCTTTTTTGCCTGCGTAATAGGCCAGTAAGCTGATGTTCCAGACTATTGCGATGGCCCCCAGCAGCGCAACGACATATGATACGACTGCGGTTACAAGGTATCGGCATCAGCTATTATTGCGATTTGGAACGCAATAATAGCTATCTACTCCGAGATCAGACCCACACGGTCGACCTTGGATTAAGAGGCCTTTTTCTGAGGCTCTAAATAGGCGTCGTACTCTTCCACCGGCTTGAGCTTCGCGGCCTTCAGCAGCTCGGCTGCGTTCCGGGCGTGCTCGGGGGCGCAGGCGTCGCCTAGCTCCACCACGATCCCAGCCGTCGCCGCCACACGCTGGGCGAGCCAGTTCGCTATCTTGCTCAGCAAACGAGTCCGCACGAGGCCCACGTTATGCCCGGTCGACGGCAGGATGATGCCGAAGCCGGTCTTGCCGTGGCGGGCCACGACGTCGAGCCGTCGCACGTTGCCTTTGAAGAATTCCGCCGCATCGGCCATAAAGTCGGTCACGCTCTGCTCGCCGTAGAACGAGCGCATCGCATCGAGGCCCTTGAAGTTGACGAGCACGAGGGCGACCTGGTTGCTGTTCGCGGTGGCCCGGTGCACCTCTTCCTGCAGGCGCGATTGGAAGTAGCCGTCGGTATAGGCACCGGTCTCGGAGTCGACGATGTCGTAGTCGATCTCGGCCGACTGGCGTCGCAGTACCCGGTCCTTCTCCTCTTCCTTGCTGAGGATCTTGCGTAGCTTGGCGAGCGATTGGCGCAGGATGTGGCTGACGTAGTTGCACGAGATGCCTAGCTTCGCCGCGATCTCGGTCTGGTTCATCGAATCGAAGTGGAAGTGCAGGAGAACCTGGCGCTCCAGATCGCGCAGCTGGCTCATTGCATGTTCGAGCACGACTCGGTCCTCGACCGAGAGCTGCTCGGGGCAGAACTGGGCGGCGTCGAGCTTCTCGACTTCGCTCGTGCCATCGTCCTCGCCTTGCGCGGCGGCGTCGAGCGAGGCGACGCGCAGCATTTCTTGCGTCTGGAAGACTTCCTTCACCGCCGACTCAGTCACGCCGACCTCGTCGGCGATCTCGCGCTCGGTGGGGACTCGGCCGAGGTTCTGCTGCAGCACCGCTGCCGTCTTGTTCACCTTGTGCCGAAGCTCCTGCAGCCAAGCCGGGTGGCGGATGGTCTGCGAGCGATCGCGAAGATAGTGCTTGATCTCACCGGCCACGAGGTACGTGGCGTAGGTGTTGAATCGCACCCCGGCTTCTGGATCGAACTTCGTGAGCGCGTTCAGCAGGCCGATAAAACCAACCTGAACGAGGTCCTCGAACTGCTCGATACCCGCGAACCGCCGAGCGATCCGCTCGACCATGCTCGCGTATTGGACCATGATCAGGTCCTTGAGGTCGGGCGTTGGGTTTTTCAAATACCGCAACACCAGCCCTTCCGCATCTTGATGCAGACTCAAAAACTCAGACATTCATCACTCCGTTGAACCATTCCAAATAGCGGCCATCCTGGCCAAGTAAGTTGAGAATCGGGGATCGGGGATCGTGATTCGTGATTCGTGATTCGTGATTCGTGAATTGTTACTTAACACTGTTCACGAGCTTGAAGATCGGCGTCATGATCGAGATGGCGATGAAGCCGACGACCACACCGAGAAAGATAATCAGCATGGGCTCGATCATGCTCGTGAGGCCCTTGACCGTGGTTTCGACCTCCATGTCATAGAAGTCGCCGACCTTGACGAGCATCTCGGAGAGCCGTCCCGACTCTTCGCCGATGTCGATCATCGTCGTAACCATGTTCGGAAACAGGCCCGAGCTGATGAGCGGCGCCGAGAGCTTGTTACCTTCTCGGATGCTCAGCCGGGTTTGGTCGATTGCCTCGCAGAGGACCCGGTTGCCCAGGGTCTCGCCGACGATCTCAAGGCTGCGCATCATTGGCACGCCTGAATTGATCAGCGTTCCAAAAGTTCGGCTGAAGCGCGCAATGCTCATCTTGAGCGCAAGCTCGCCCACGATCGGCAGCTTGAGTTTGACGAGGTCGTATTGATAGCCGCCCTTGTTGGTGCGGATGTAAGCCTTCATGCCGAAGAACGCCGCGATGAGGGCGATGATAATCATCCACCAGTGGGCCTGCATGAAGTCGCCGATCGCAAACAGCGCCGACGTGATCGGCGGCATGTCGACGTTCATGCCGTTAAATATCTCTTTGAACTTCGGCAGCACGAAGGTGAACAGCGCGAAGAGCATGACCTGCGAGAAGCAGAGCACGAGAACGGGATACATCATCGCGCTCTTGATCTTGCCTTTGATCTCAGATTCGTATTCGAGGAACCCCGAAAGACGCTCAAGGATGGTGTCCAAGATGCCGCCGAGCTCGGCCGCGCGGATCATGTTGACGTAGAGCTTGTTGAAGATTCTCGGGTGCTTAGCGAGGGCCTCGTTGAGCTGAGCGCCGCTCTTCACGTCGCTGGTCACAATCTCAAGGGCTTCTTTAAGCCCAGGGTCTTTCATCTGGGTCTGCAGGATTTCGAGGCAGCGCAAGATGGGGATGCCGGCGTCGATCATCGTGGCGAATTGCCGCGAGAAGACGACAAGGCTCTTCTGCTTAAATTTCTTCTTGCCGAAGCTCTTTCCGCCGCTCTTGGCTTTGCGGATCTCCGTGCAAGTCATCGACTGCTCGCGCAGCTTGGCGAGAACCAAGCGCTCGTCGTCCGCTTCGATCGTTGCTTTGATCGTCTTTCCCGAAGCGTCAATGGCCGTATAGGCGTAAAGCGGCATCCATTCCTCCTGCAAGCGATGGGCGCATCCGTTGCGCCGTTCCCGACAGTTAAGATTCTCGGTTTCGGCTCCACTGGAACTAGCGAGGAATAACAGGATTACAGTAATTCGTTTGGCTTGCCGATAACCTGCGGCCGATGTCTCAAAACCTGAGAGTCTTGCTTGGTTATGGGTGCGAAGATGCCAATGACTCCGTTGTTTTACGGTCTAAGTAGCATATCATTCAAGTGCTCGCGGCCCCGGCAATCTGCCTGGACTGGATTCTTTGGAGAAATGTTAATGATTCGTTCTTTGTTTGCTGTCCTATTGGTTGTCGGCCTTTCCTGCGCATCGTTGGCCCAGGTGCTGTACTCTACGAGCTTCGAGGCTCCGACCTTCACCGTCGGCACGGAACTGAATACGGGAGCCGGTGGGTTCGACACCTTTGGCGATGTGAATATGCCGGTCAGCGGCGTGCGTGCGCACACTGGATCGCAGTCGGTGCTTCTCGATATCGGCAATGTCGCTTGGCCCGACGACACGGCGCATTGGAACTGGGTCGCTTTGGATCCGTACGATCCGGCTGCGTCCACGAACAAGGTGCTCGTCACCACGATGTGGTTCTACTTGTCCTCGAACACCGGTAATTCGCTGGTCGGACTGGACGCGTATAACTCGGCGGCGAACGAAATCGGACTCGCGGCGGTGGACACGACGAGCGGGAACACGTATCTGTTTGCGAACGCAACACAGCTCGACGGCACCCCCGTGGCTGCCCTGAATCAGTGGAACAAGCTCACGTACATTCTTGACTTCAACACGAATACGGCAAGGGCGTTGCTCAATGGCGTGGACTTCGGCGTGTCCTTCTCGCTTGCGAACACCTTTGATGTGTCTGACGTGGACATCTACGGCGGCAGGTCGAAGGACTCAACATCGCAGGGCATTTTTCTCGACGACTACTCGATCGCAGCTACGATCCCCGTGAGCGGGACGGTGACGCTTTCGAGCTGGATCGCGTCGAGGGCTGGCGTCTCGGTCACGGTGAAGATTGTGGATCCTGGAACGCAGGCAGTTATCGATACTCAGACGGGCACGCTCAATGCGAGCGGCAATTTTACGATCTATACGACCGCCGCGCCTGGCACCTACACCGTCAAGATCAAGGCCTCGCACTGGCTCACTCGCGCGGTGTCGAACGTGGTGGTTCCATCCTCGGGCGCTGTAAGCGTCAACGCATCCCTGATCAACGGCGATGTCAATGGGAACGACTCGGTCGGACTGAGTGATTTCACGGCCCTGCGCGTCGCCTTTAATTCAAACGTAGGCGATGGAAACTACAATCCTGGAGCTGATCTCAACGGCAGCGGCAACGTTTCCCTCTCCGACTTTACGATCCTTCGGGCCAACTTTGGGCTGAGCGGAGACTAGCCCTGCGGCGCTGCCTAACATTGGCGAGACGCTTTTTGTTATGCTAGGCAACATGCTGACTGCATTTGTCGCCGCCGTTCTTGTCCAATCGAGCTACCTCAAGCCATACAACCCATTTGGGTCACAGATCGTGGTCACGATGAAGAAAGGTGGATCGTTTGTCATCACGACCGATCCCGCAACCTCGCCGAAGACGGTGCGGCACATTCTCGATCTCGTCAGGCGACAGTTCTACAACGGGCTTCGCGTGCACCGGGTCGAGTATTGGGTGACGCAGTGGGGTGACCCGGCGAGCCGAACGAAGCCGATGAACGATCCCAAGATGGGGGATGGCGACTCGGGCATGCGGCTTCCCTTCGAGATGAGCGACATCGACTTCACGCGCGGGGTCGTGGGTATCGCGTCGGATGGCCTGCAGCACGGCGGCGACTCGCAGCTTTTCGTGATCAAGCAGAACCGGCTGTACCTCTACCACTCCTATGCTGTCGTTGGGAAGGTCACGAAGGGGATGGAGGTCGTGGATGCGATCGCGAAAGGCGATCGGATCGCATCGATGCGGGTGCGGCGCGGGCAATAGGCTCTTTCAACGCATATAAACGGAGGAAAGGAGGATCGCGAGGAGAACTCTCCAAAGAAATCTCTGCACCTGTGTTCCTCTGCGTTGATTTTCCCCTAAGCTCTCGGATGAGCCGCGCGGTAGCGCTTGCGAACCTCGTCCATGTCGAGCTGCGTGTATACCTGGGTGGTGGCGATGGACTCGTGGCCGAGCAGCTCTTGTACCGCGCGCAGGTCTGCGCCTGCCTTGAGCAAATGCACCGCGTAGGTGTGGCGGAGGGTGTGGGGGCTGATGGATTGCTCCAGGCCGGCGGCGCGCGCCATGCGGCGGAGGCGGACGTAGACCTGCTCGCGGCTCATCGCCATGCCGCGGTCGGAAATGATGAGGAGGGACGATGGACGCTTCGCCAAGGCGGGGCGGGCTTGCAGCATGTACAATTGCAGCCAATGAATCGTCTGCCCAGGAAGCGGAACCCAGCGCGTTTTGCCGCGCTTGCCGGTGACTCGCACGGCACCGCCTTGCAGATCGAGCGATTCCCTTTCCAGCCCGACCGCTTCGCTCACTCGAAGACCGGCGCCGTAGATCAGCTCCATCACGGCGCGGTCTCTTAGACCCTGCGGCTTGCTCAAGTCGGCGGCGTTCAGGACCGCCTCAAGGTGGGCCCTTGATAACGCTTTGGGAAGGGTCTTCGGCTTGCGGAAGCCGCCGGTCGAAGGAAGATCGGCGGCCGGCCCGGCGTTGTTCTTCTTGAGGAACTTGAGCAGGGAGCGGAGCGATGACAGTCTCCGTTGGGCTGTCGTGCGAGCGATGGGCGGACCGAGGGAGGTCTCGAAGCGCAAGAGAAGCTGCGGGGTTAGCTCTTCCCAACCGCCGACTCCCAGCTTAACGAACGTCGCGGATGCCTGATGAAGGTCGTTGGAATAGGCGAGCAACGTGTGCGGACTCGCGCCCCGCTCCACTTTCAGGTGATCGAGAAACCATTCGATGGCCTCGTCTAGGGGAGATCCTTGCGCTTCCATACAAAGAGGGTGGGGTGGATGTACATGAGGTCGTGGATGGCCGGGACTGCGGGAATACCGAACGGCGCGGCCAGATTGTAGGTCTTCTCAAGCTCGGTGCGGAACTGAGTGTATCGGTCAACTTGCGATTGCGTGCCGGGGTCGAGGCCGGTAACGGACGTCAGCCTCTGGACATCGTTCTCTTCGAAGCTGCTGTAGACGACATATTCGGGTCTAGTTTCGGTCAGAAGCCGCACATCCCAATCAACCCGCTGGGCGGGGTCGCCGTTGGGGATGTATCGAACCACCTTCGGATGTTCGCTGCGTTCCAGCTCGTTGAAGATGAGCGGGAGTTGGTCGCGCGTGAAACCCGCGTCGGGGATGAGGGCAGGCGAATAGAACCAGGGATCGCTGACGAGACCGACGGTGGCGTTCTTCGCTACATCGCGAAGGTGCAACGCCGCCTCGTCTCGCGGGTCGCTCGCGGCCATCATCTGCGTGTACCGGACGGCTCCGGCGAATCCGCCGAAGTCGAGGCCGGCGATCGCGATGATGCCGGCGGCGACAACGGCATGCCCCCAGCCACCCCTGCGCCGGGCGGTTCCCATCATGTAGCCGAAGCCAAGAGCCAGCGGAAGCAACAGGGGGAAGGTGTAGCGAAGGAACTTGACCTCGGCGCGGCCGATGGCGAGGTAATAGACGACGGCGAAGACGAGCACCGCGATCGCCCAGCCGTGCTTTCGGTAGGCGGCGTAGCCGCTACCGGCGAAGCCGGCGATGGTGAGCAGAATGCCGACTCCGACCGCGAGGTTGACGAGGTGAAACACAAACCCGGAGGGCGTTCCCATAAAGACGAGCCCGTGCCCGGTCGCCGAGTGAGACATCTCGAAGCCGAATCCTTGCCAGAAGCGCTCTCGGTCGAAGAGGAACCCGGGCGTTGTGAGCACAAACGCGAGGAAGCATGCGCCGATACCGGCAAGCAGGGGTTTCCACCAGTTGGGCCGACGAGTGAGGCCGATAGCCACAAAGAGCACCAGGAGAACCAGCACTCCGGTGTACTTGGTGCCCATGCTGATTCCAGCGAACAGCCCGGCAAGGAGCGCGTCTTTGAGATCGTTCGGCTCGCGGACATCGTCTGCTGCCATCGAGTCAGGCGATGGGCCGAGGATTCTTAGGGCGAACAGGGCGGACAAGAATAGCCAAAACGTGGCGAAGACGTCGACCGTCTCGAATCGCGAATGAACGAGAAAGCCGGGGGCGATGGCGATCATTGCCGCGCCGAAGACTGCCCCGAACATCGTAGTGATTCGGCGCAGGATGAGCCATGCCACGACAACGCATCCAGCTCCTGCCAGAGCGTTCAGTATCCGTCCGCCGAGCTGGCAGCGCCCGATGAACTGCCAAAGCAACTGTGGGTCGTTCTCTTTGGGGCCGCCACCGTACCCTGCAATGGCTTGCGTGACGACGTTCTCGGCGATGAAGTACGCGGTGCCATAATTGTAGAATCCAGGGGTGAACTTGCCCTTTGAGATGTCGATCTGCTGGGCAACCTGCCAGTTCACCAGCTCATCCGGGTGGTAGCTCTGATTGTGCAGCTCGTTCGGCAATCCCCAGCCGATGCCGACGAGGCGGAACAAGAAGGAGATCAGAAAGAGACCGAGCGGGATCAAGACCGCTGGGCGCTTAGGCGACACTCAGCTCTCCGACCGGCCGATCCAGAACCACCGCGAGCGCCTTCACGACCTCGGGACAGAACTCGCTGCCCGCGCTGGCGAGCACCCGCTGCTGGGCGGAGGCTTCGCCATCCGTGCGGGACGTCCAAGCGTATTCCACGCTCACCTTCAGGACCCGGGCTTCGACGGGCAGTTGCTCGGCGCTGTCAAACCTGGTGTGATGGTGGCGAACGATGTCGGTCAGATCGCGCAGCGAGGGGACGAGATCGAGCATCGCTCCGCTCACGTCCGGGTGCCTCTCGTAGGTTGCTCGCTCTGCGGAGGTCCAGAGGCTTGAGGCCTTCTTGTTGATGAGGGTGTAAGGCAGCGCGCACAGGCCGATATCTTGCAGGCGCGCCGACATCTTCAACCTGCGCATCTGCTCCCTCGTGAACTTCAGTTCTTTGGCCAGGCGCGTGGCGAGAATCTCGACGTCGTCCGTGAGCCCTGTGTGGCCGGGAAAGCGCAATTCGACGGCGCGAGAAAAGGCTCGCATCGAATCGAAGAAACGCTCATCGACCTGGCGAGGCAGAACGATGCCGACGTAGACGACCAGCCACAGTGTCGCGAGGGTGGCGGAGGCGAGGACGATCCAAGAGACGAGGTCCATTATTCTCCGGCCACTACCTCTCGGAAGACTGCGACCACGGCATGATCGAACTGCGTGCCCGCGTGGCGCTCAAGCTCGGCGAGGGCGTCGGCTTCACACATCGGCTGGCGGTACGGGCGGCCGGGCTTGCCGTCCTGCGAATCGATCATGGCGTCGTAGGCGTCGACGACGGCGATAATGCGGCTCTCGATGGGAATCTCGTCGAGCTTGAGGCCGCGAGGGTAGCCGGTGCCGTCGGGGCGCTCGTGGTGATGCAATATCCAGGAGACAATCGGCGAGAACTGGCGCACGGGCGACAGGATCTCAGCGCCCCATTCGGCGTGCTTCTTGACGTGTTCAAACTCGTCGGGCGTGAGCTTGGCGGGCTTGTCGAGGATGGCCTCGTCGACGGCGATCTTGCCCACATCGTGGAGCACCGCCGCCTCGCGCACAAGTCGCGCCCGGCGGCTGGAAAGACCCAGCTTGCGAGCGACTTCCTCGGCGGTGTGGGAAACGCGCTCCAGATGGCCGTGGGTGTACGGATGGGCGCGCTGGAGCATGAGCGTTAGGGCAGTGATGGTTTCGTAATACTGCTCGTAGTAGGCGGCTTTCTGCTTGAGGCCAGTGCGGATCGCCCAGACGGGGATCAGCGTGACCGGCACCAACCAAACCACGCCCTTGCTGACGAGCAGGGCGACGGCCGTCACGAGCAAGACATAGAAAAGGAAGCTCTTGACGCCGATCTCCAGCGACGTGGCGACATTGTCGGTGAGCGATTTGGCGGAGGTGGCCCACTCCACGTAGGCGACGAGGCCGAAGTTGACCACGGCATAAGCGAAGGTAAACGCGACCGCTTGTAGTTCAACCCGATCTGTTGTGGTGGAGGCGAGGTACATCGCGACCGCGCCGCAGGAGGCGGAGATCGCCGAGATCGCGACGTTGATGCCCAGAAATGGCATCTCGATGTTTCGCCCTCTGGAGCGCAAGAGACTAACTACGGATGTCGCGACGACTTCGGTGGCGATGGCGCCGAGCGGTCCCGCGACTAGCGCCATGCCGACGACGTAGGGGAGCGTGAAGGTGATGCGCAGTCCCCGGCGGGATAGCTCGACGGGGAGGAATTCGGCGAGGAGGGCGAGCGCGGGAAGGATGACCCAGAGCGGACCGGGCTGGGCGGGATGCTGAAGCTCGGCGACGACCATCGACGCCAGCCCAGCGCCCATGACGCCAAACAGGATAAATAGCCCCTGCGCCTTCCGTATCGTCGAGGTTCGCTGCACGTCCTTTTGCCGCTACCGACTATCAGAGTAACACGAGTCGCTCCTAGCCTTAGGGTAGAGACGTATCATCGAGTGGGAGTGGAGGGCGATTTAGCCCGACTTCAGTTCGCCGGCTAAAGACCGGCGGCTACTGGGGCTGCATTGCGCCGGCTACTGGTGCTGCGTTGCGCCGGCTGAAGACCGTCGGCTACTGGTTATCTAGCCGCCAATCAGTCTTAGCGTGGTGGTGCCCGTCATCTTCTCTTCCTGCACGGCTTCGTCGGGCACGTCGATAATCATCACTTTGTAGCCGCCGTTCGCCGTGGCAGACGCGGAGACGGTGCGCTTGGTCTTCATGTCCAGATTGTAGTCGATGCTCTGCTTAAGCAGGAGCGGGATCGACTTGAGGTGGGTTTCGGCGGGCTTGGCGTCGAAGAGGTCGTTGATGAAATTGGCGAGGTCCGTGTTCAGATCAAGGGCAGCGTTAACGCGGTAATACTGTTTGCCGTTGACGGTGACGATGCCCTTATAAGTGTAGGTGTAGTCGAGCCGCTGCACGACGGTTTTGCCGTTCTTGCTCTTCAGCTTTTGCGGCTGGTAGCCGACCGTTTTCTTCCAGGTGTCGCCTTCTTTGACCTCGTCGAACGGCAGCTTGGGGGCGAAATCAATGCCGCTATCGAGCGAGCCGACATTGAGGCAGAGGCGGTAGAGCTCGCCCACAAACTGGCCCATGAGCGCGCCGAGCGGGTTCTGCCGAGTCCTTCCGGCCATGAAGAAGTTGTAGCCGCCGCCATCGTCAGGGTCGGTCGCGGGTTTCTTGATGGGCTTCTTTTTCTTGGGCGGGTTGAGGTCCTTCATCTCGAGGATCTCGTTGATCGGCGAGACGGTTAGATCGAAGTTGAGGTCCATCTTTTCGACAGTGGTCTTGGAGGGCCGGTCAAAAGTTTCTCCGTCGATCTGCGTCATCGTCGGCCGCAGGTAATGGACAACGGCGATTCCATCCGCCTTAAGATCCTTGACCTCTTGGGTGAACTTGTAGTTGAGATCGAGATCGGAGGGGATGAAGGTCTGCAAGCCGTATTCCCTGCCCTCGACGTGCAAGTTGGACTTGACATCGTACTGCAGCTTCTCACCCTTTGAAAAGACGCGATTGAGCGTTACGGCGGCGGTGCCGGGACCGTGAAGCAAGGCCGCTGAAAAAGCAAGAACCGAGAGGATCATAGGAGTACCTGGGGTTTTTTGACGCCGCTCTCTTGAGCGCGCGTTTCAATTGTACGAAATGTTCGGGGGTCCTGCCCGCGCTTTCGATCATTTCCATCTATGTCAGACTCTAACCTTCCATGAGCAGCAATCTGGGGATTACTCCACGCGACAAGAATTACAGCGATTGGTACAACGAGCTGGTCGTCAAGGCGGACTTGGCCGACTACTCCGCCGTTCGCGGATGCATGGTCATCAAGCCCCACGGGTACGCGCTCTGGGAGAACATGCAGCGGGCACTGGACGACATGTTCAAAGAGACGGGGCATGTCAACGCCTACTTCCCGCTGTTCATTCCGAAGTCGTTTTTTGAGAAGGAAGCCGAGCATGTCGAGGGGTTTGCGAAGGAATGCGCGGTCGTCACCCACCACCGGCTGATTCCGGGACCAGGTGGCAAGGGGCTGGTCGTCGACCCGGACGCGAAGCTGGAGGAAGAGCTGATCATCCGCCCGACGAGCGAGACGGTGATCTGGCATACCTACAAGAAGTGGATTCAAAGCTATCGCGACCTGCCGCTCCTGATCAACCAGTGGGCGAACGTGGTGCGCTGGGAGATGCGGACCCGACTGTTTCTGCGCACCGCCGAGTTCCTGTGGCAGGAGGGCCATACCGCACATGCCACGTACGATGAGGCCGAAGAGGAGGCGTTGACGATCCTTGAGATATACCGCCGGTTCTGCGAGGAGTGGATGGGGGTGCCGGTGCTGACTGGGATCAAGAGCGAGAACGAGAAATTTGCCGGAGCCGATCACACCTACTGCATCGAGGCGCTGACTCAAGATTTGCGCTGCATTCAGGCGGGGACCTCGCATCATCTTGGGCAGAACTTCGCGAAGGCGTTCGACGTGACGTTCCAATCGAAGGAAGGCAAGCTGGAGCACGTTTATGCGACCTCGTGGGGAGTCTCGACGCGGCTGATCGGGACGCTCATAATGGCCCACTCGGACGACAAGGGCTTCGTGTGTCCTCCGCGTCTCGCGCCGGTGCAGGTGGCGATCGTGCCGATGGGTCGGGATGACGAAACGCGGGCTAAGACCTTCGCTGCCGCCGACAAGTTGGCGCACGGGCTGCGCCAGTGCAACTTTCACGGCTCGCCAGTGCGGGTGAAGGTGGATAAGCGAGAAAAGGAATCGCCGGGCTTCAAATACAACGACTGGGAGTTGCACGGAGCCTGCATCCGCATTGAGCTAGGGCCGCGCGATCTGGAAGCCGGATGCTGCATCGTCGTGCGCCGCGACGATAGCGAGAAGATTTCTATGCAGCTCGGCGGCGACAACACGTGTTCGCTGATCTGCGGAGAGCTTGCGGATATCCAGCACAACATTTATCAGAAGGCGCTCGATTTCCGCGAGACGAATACGCATCGCGTGAATACGTGGGCGGAGTTCGAGAAGATTTTCGCCGATGAAGGTGGGGCGGGCTTCGTGGTCGCGCATTGGGATGGCACTGCTGAGACCGAGATTGCGATCGCGGAGAAGACTAAGGCGACGATCCGGTGCATTCCGATTCAGCCGCTCAAGCCGGAAGATGCGAAGCCGGGCAAGTGCATCCTGACGGGCAAGCCGAGCAAGCAGCGGGTTGTTTTTGCGAAAGCCTATTGAGCGCGTGTCAGTATAGTCAAAGCGGACGGGAATGTATGCTGGCGTAACTAGGCGGGCGTTCTTCTGAACTCGCTCGCGATTTCGAACAACTCGCGCACCTCGGCATCGCTCTCGTAGGCGAGATCCAAACTGAGCCAGGCACCGTTTGCGCGCGAGACGATTCTTCGACTCGGGTTCTCGAGGCTCTCAGCCAGAGCTTGGGGAAGCCGCGCTACGGCTACATTCTTGCCGGGTTGGAGCGCAGCGAAAATTTTGCCGCCGACTCGGAATCGGGGTGGCCGTGGTGGGCACTCTCGACGGCCCTTCGACGCTGAGCGCGAGCCCACGACCCTCTTCAATCGTCACAGGCATCCTACGAGTTATCAGCTCTGGATTCGCTTCTCCAGCTCTTCGAGCTGCTTATCCGCCTCGGCCTGGACTGCGGGGTCGGATTCGGCTTGGCCGTTGGACGCCGCGACGGTGACGCTCTGCGTCTCCTCCGTGGCCGGAGCTGATGCCATGCCGAGCCTCGCCTCGAGCGCCTGCAGGGCTTCTTCAGCCTCGGCGTCCGCGGCGGAATCTTGGAGCGCGGCGACTTTGCCCTGCAGGGATTCGCTCTGCATCTCGTTGCGGGCGGATGCTTCGCTCTGCGCCATGCGGATGCGCTCTTGCGCCGCGCCGAAGCCTTCGAATTGGTTCTCAAACGTGAGGCCATCAAGGGCCTTGGAGATCGAGCTTTGAATCTGCGCCTGCTTCCACTGCGCCTTGAGGGCTAGCGCTTCAGCGGTCTTCTTGCGGACTTCCTCTTCCTGCCGCTTGATCGCGATCTTGACCGCGTCGACCGTCTGCACGGCCTGATCGTAGGAGCCCTGTAGCTGCGTGACAACGGCGTCGTTGTTAATCTTTTCGCGCATCAGGGCCTGGGCGATGTCGCGCTTGCCCTGCTTGAGCGCCATCGTGGCCTGCTTCTCCAGCGTCTCGCTAGCGGATCTCCGCTCGGTGAGCATCTGGTCCAGACGGTTCTTCTGCGTAATCGCCTGAACGGCCTTTTCTTTGTTGGCGATCATCGTCGCCTGCATATCGCGCCGGGCCTGGTCGAGCATGACCTCCGGGTCCTCGACCTTGTCCATCGCGCTATTAAAAAGACCCTTGATCCAGTTGAAAAATCGTCGCATCGCCGCGTTCCTTTGAACCTAAACAGGTTGACGACATTATACACGTCACTTTAAATTACGGGGTTGCAGAAGGCCTATCGGTCGGTTACAACATAGGCGTGCTGATTTCGTTAGTCGTAGGTATTGCCGCCATTGTCGTGGGCTTGAGCCTGTTACTTCGCGCTCGTCTCGATCCCGGCCGCGCGGCATGGCTTGCTCTCGCTCCGATCATCAAAGGAGATGCTAGCCCCTATGGAGTAACAGGTTCCTTCCGAGGAAAGGAGGTGCGATTCGAAGTCTCGAACATTACATCCCAAAGGATTGGGATGACGAGCGCGGCTGAAGTTATTCCGATGACGCTCGGCGCATGGCGCATGACCGCGGTTGCGCAAGGGTTAATGAGCCGCGCGAGTTGGCTCGTCGAGGCGGGGCGCGGCCATGGCCCCGCTCCGCTCGGGATGCAAGAGCAACGACAAGAGCTGGATGTAACCTCGATCAGCTACAACGGCCACAATGGTCTCGTGACCATTGAGCGCGTGCTGCCGAAATCCCAGCTCCTGGGCACCGGCGATCTGGCTAAACCTCCCGTGCCCTCCGAGGCGGATTTTCGAGCAATAATCACCGCCGCCGCCGAGATATCCGTAGCCACGGATGCAATCCCGGAGACGGACGACATCGATTCGGAGCGATTAAGAGCTTCCGGGCA
The DNA here is from genome assembly GCA_038202925.1 of Fimbriimonadales bacterium. Classification (GTDB taxonomy): domain Bacteria; phylum Armatimonadota; class Fimbriimonadia; order Fimbriimonadales; family Fimbriimonadaceae; genus JAEVZK01. The sequence goes on from JBBREM010000011.1 coordinate 34,062, forward strand.
GTAGCGCTTTCCGGGCAAACCCGGTACAACTTTGCTCAATGAACGTACTTGCGGCACTTGCTGCAGTCGCCGTGTTCGGCGGCCCTGGAGATCCTCTCGGTGCTTCGCCTGCCGTCGACCAGCCTCTGAACATCAAGCCGCCGAAGTCGCGATTCGAGCTGCAGGACCCGGTCAACGGCCTCCCCGCCGTGATGCTGGACTGGCAAAACGACAGCATCGGCCTCGCGCAGCAGGCCACTCGCGGCAGCCAAAAATATCAGGCGCGTATTCTGTGGATCGACGCGACCGCCAACATCGAGCGCTACAACACCGAGGAGAAGATCGTCGCCCTCGTGAAGAGCATCCAGGATGTTGGCTTTAACACGATCATTTACGATGTCAAGCCGATTTCCGGCCAAGTCGTCTACCGCAGCACGATCGCTCCAAAGCTGACGGAGTGGAAGGGCAGACAGCTTCCCGCCGACTTCGATCCGCTCGCCATCTTCACGCGCGAGGCGAGAAAGGACGGGATCACACTTTGCGTGTCGCTCAACGCGTTTAGCGAGGGCCACCAGATCATGCACTCTGGCCCCGCCTATTCCGGCGAGATGTCGAAGTGGCAGACCGTGCTCTACTCGACGAAAATGAGCGTTTGGGGGCTCGCCGGAACTAGCGTAAACGTCTCGTCCGACTTCAACAAGCTCGCGCCGGGCGACCAGCAGATCAGCGCTTTCAACGAAACCGCCAAGCTGCCCGCTGCCCTCGACGACACCTACTTTTGCACAGCAATTAACCGCTTCGGGTTCGTCACGTCTTCGGAGTCGGGCGCGAACTTGTCGAAGGTGAAACTGCCAAACCTGGGCTCGATCCTGATCGGCCAGGGCTCCGCCGCCAATTTTCTTCGCATGAACGGCGTGGTCGGCCAGAAGCTGGCGTTCAAGACCTTGCCCGAATTCGTGCGGGCGAGCGAGCGGCCGGAGGAGCAGACGCCCCTCATGGTGAACCCGCTGCTGCACGAAGTGCAGGAATACGAGCGCAGCATCGTCCGCGAGATTCTGACCAGCTACGATGTGGACGGCATCGTATACGACGACCGGCTCAGGTTCGGGGGGATCGACGCCGACTTCTCGGATTATTCGCAGTTCCAGTTTGAGAAGTACATCGGACGCCGGATTTCGTGGCCAGACGACGTGTACCGTTTCACCTTCAGCCCGGGCCTCAATCGCGGGCTTTCGCCGGGACCGTATTACGAGGCCTGGCTTACCTGGCGGGCGCAGAATTTGCGAAACTACGTGCTATCGGTGCGTCAGCTTGTCAAGACGATCAAACCCAAGGCGCTATTTGGGGTATATGCCGGCTCGTGGTATGGCGACTACCAGCGTTTCGGCAACAACTGGGCGGCGCCCGAGACCGATGCCGGATTCTGGTTTCTGACGCCCGAGTACGCCCAGACGGGGATCGCGCCCCAACTCGACTTTCTGATCACGGGCTGCTACTATCCGACGGCCACGATCAAGGAGGCAATGGAGATGGCGGTGCCGATCGGCTTCACCGTCGAGTCGGCGGGCCACCTCTCGAATCGCATGGTGCGCGATCAAAGCTGGACCTACGCGGGCCTTTCGCTGGATCAGTTCCGCAACAATCCGGACGGATTGCGCAACGCGATTCAAGCCGCATGTGGGGCCACGCAGGGGGTCATGGTGTTCGACCTGTCGCACGATTTCGAAAGCTCCGTTCCCGTCTTTTTGCAAGCTTTCCGCAACCGCGTAAAGGCGCCCCACGACGCGCCAGGATTGCTTGCCGACGTTCGCAAGCGCCGGGCGGCCATCGATAAGCTCGGGAAAAAAGACTCGCCGGTGATCGTGAACGGCGGATCAACCGGCGCCGGGATGTAGCTAGTCTTGGCCCGCCACGAGGGGAGAGCGCTTCCACTCATAACGGGTCATGAGGTCCTCGACCAGGACGTCGTATTTTTCGTGGTAGTGATGGGTATGCGGCGAGGGCAGAACGACTTCGCCCTCGGTGAACCCGTGGCTGGTTAGGAGATCGGCAAATCGATCAATCTCGCCAAACAGGTACAGCACGTTGTGCTGGTCGTAGACGAGCGTGACGCCGGATGCCGAGACGCGCAGATGGTGCCGGCCGTCTTCCTCAAAGAACTCTCTGTATCGCGCAAAAAGTTCTAGGAGATCGTGAATCGCTAGGGGCTTTGTAAGCTCGTATCGGCCATCCTCTCGGCTTTGCGGCACGAGCAGCACGTACTGCAGGGTGAAGGGGGGAGCCAGGGAGCCGGCGAGATTGAGCAGCAAATCGATGTGGCCGCGATCCGGTGCGACGACAAGCCAGCCCGTCTCGCGCTCGAAGACACCAGTGTACTGGTGCTCAACCCATCCGGCGCCTTCGACGAAGGCACCGAGTTTGTGTGGCTTCGATTGATCCACTCTCAGAATAGTGACTCAAAGTCGAACTGCGGTGACAGTTCAACCACTGGATTGTCGCCGAGCGCTCTTTGGAGTGCGCGGCCTTGGCCGCGCTTTGTCCTGAATTCGTTCCGCTGCGGTCCAGCGGCGATGAATCGCCGCAGTGAAAGCGCGACTTCGTCGCGCACTCCCATAGTGACTATCGCGCGTCGACCGGAACACCGCCCACCGCGCCAACCGCGAAGATGAAGTCGTCCTTGCTCACCTTGTCTACGGTGGCGCTCGATCCCTTGACAGCTCGGATGTGCTGCCAGACGGGGCTGCTGGTTTCGCGCCAGTAGAGAACGTATTCGGGGGCTGAACCCTTCCAGGTGACCGTCGTGTCGTGGCCTTGCGCACGGTCGATCCGTACGTCGGTCGGCCCCTCCGTCGCGTTCGCGAGCGACATGGCGGCGAGCAGATTCATGCGCGCCGAGTTGGCGAGCTGGTTCCAGTCCATGTATTGCGGAAGATCTTTCTCGGTGTGTTGGTGGGTGTACTCCTCGTAGGGGTCCACGAATCGCACTGCGGTGAAGCCCTCGCGGTTGAAGGGCGTATGGTCGCCGCCGCGGCCGAAGCGGTCGGCGCGGAACACGAGCTTGACGTTGAAGCCTTTCACCTTGTCGCGGGTCGTCCACTCGATAAAGCGCGCCAACTCGCGGCTGTTGTGGCGCAGCACCGGCTGGCCGTCGGCGGTTCGCGCGCCGGGCGGGACTTCTTCGCTGAATAGCCGCACATGGTGCGGATCGCCCTGCCCGTTGTTAATCCGGCTCGTGCCGATCATGTCGTTGCTGAGCACCGCCTCGATCTTCCAGTTCTCGGCCTTCGCCCGCTTGGCCAGGGCCGTCGAGCCGAGCAGTCCCTGCTCCTCCCCGGAGAAGGCGACGAATATCATCGTCTGATTCCACTTGCCCTGGGCCATCACTCGTGCCAGCTCAAGCGCTAGCGCGGTCCCGCTCCCGTCATCATTGGCGCCGGGAGATGGCAGGGTCCATTGGCCCTCGGGTCCCGCCGTCATGTTGATGGTGTCGAAGTGTCCACCAATCACCACCCGCCGTTCCGTCGCCCCAGGCAAGGTGGCCACCACCTGAACGACGTCCTTGTCCTGCTTGATCCGCTGGCCCTTCACGGCTGGGTAGTGCATGATCTCGACCTGCATCCCGGGGATCTTTCGGTATTCGCCGGCGATCCATTCGGCAGCCTCGGTCAGCGTCGGGTTGTTGGTGTTGCGATCGTGCCACGAGGCGAGCTTTTCCACCGTCGCCCGCATCCGCGCGGGATCGATCTGGTGAAGCAGCATGTCGGGGGACTGGAGGATGGCGGTCATGGCGAGAAGTGCGAGCATCGTCGTGGGTTTACCCGCGATCAGTAGCTGTACTGCGGCTCCCAACCGTTGGGACCTGCTTCGAGTAGGTCGAACAGGTGCCAAATCGCGCAGAAGTCGTCTCCTTCGCCGAGATCCGCTTGGGCGACTCGCACGATGAAGCCGTCGGCCTGACGCTTAAAGCTCGATATGCCCGGCCACGGCCCTTCTTTGCCATCTTCGTAGGGCTTCCACATGCCCATGTCCTTAGTGAACGCGCGGGCGGCGTCGGAAACCATCCGGAACGGCCATCCGCGGCTTTCGGCGAACTCCTTCTGGGTCGCGGGATCGTCCGGCGAGACGAGGACGAAGGCGCAGCGGTCTACGATGTGCGGGTAGAAACCGATCAGTCCGTCGGCCCAGAGCGTGCAAAACCGGCACCCTTTGCCCATGTTGTGAAGAATCAGCAGCTCGTCCCTCCCGTTAAAGAGATCTACGAGGGTTTCGTCTTGGGCGAACGTGTATTTGGGCAAAGCTTGGCGAGGCTGGGTGCGCCGCAACTCGGCTAGCTCTTTCTTCTTTGCGACGATGTCCTTTTCAAGCGTTTCGATTGCGGTGGTGCGGTCTTCTCCGACGGTAGCCATGGCTCATTATTGACCATCCGCACGGGGCTAAAATCACTTTATGGCGCGGGGTCAATGGGAATCGACAGACGGACAGGCTCGCGCTAAACTCCGAGGCTGTCGCGCTCTTCCTCGAACTGCCGCTGCGCGGCTTCGAAGCACATGAGCATGCGCTCGATGGCGCGGATCGGGTTGCCGGAGAAGGGCCAGATGAACGCTTCACGGGTGACATAGGCATCCCGGTTCTTCTTGCCGATGATCGAGAAAACCCGTCCGGGGATGGAGGTTCGATCCTTGAACTGGATCGACAACCGGCCCTGCCGCGCGTCGAGCTTTTCGATGCCCGCCTCGCGCGCCTTCATGCGAAGTCCCATGATCGCGAAGGCGTTGCTTACTTCCCCGGCGGGATGGCCGTACCGGTCCTCAACCTCCGCCTGAACCTGGCCGAGCGTCGCCTCATCCCGCGCTCCCATCATGCGCTGGTAGTAGTAGAGCCGCTGCGCTTGATCTTTGATGTAGCTGTCCGGCAGCAGTGCCACCACCGGCACCTCGAATGCGGGGAGCGACTCGGCAATGGAGGGTCCCGCTCCATCGGAACCGGTCGAGACGGAGCTCGATCCTCCATCGGCATCCACCGCATTCTTCAGATTGGTGACCGCCTCGTTGATGAGCTGGGTGAACAGC
>JBBREM010000012.1:0-37340 GCA_038202925.1 Fimbriimonadales bacterium
CTGATCTAGTGACCGTGGAGCGGCCTTCTGGCTCTCAGCTTCGTCTTTTCGATTGAGACGTGAATGAATTTATAGTATACGTTCGTCTACTGCGTGTGATAGGATAACAACAATGAGCAAGAGATCAGTCCACGTGACGCCACGAGGCGATGGCTGGAAAGTCAAGTCAGCCAACGCGGAGCGCGCGGTGAAGGTAACTGCAACACAAGCTGAGGCCATTCAAATCGGTCGCCGCATTGCGATGAATCGAGGTGCCGAATTGATCGTGCATCGAACGGACGGGACGATTCGGTCGAAAGACAGTTACGGGAACGATCCCTTCCCGCCACGGGGTTGAAAAACGGGCTCTGCGGTCTCTCAAAAGTCTCTCAGTTCACTGAGCCAATCGGAGACGCAGGGAGACGGCTGTAGACTCAAAAGCTTGCCTTTGTACCTGCAATTTTCTCCATGGGGTGGAAGAGGTCGCACGTTCGAATCGTGTCGCCCCGACCAGGTTTGGCCGAATACCCGTTTCGACACACGACAAAGCCCCGGAAACTCTTGCGAGTCTCCGGGGCTCTTAGCTGGCAATTACCAGCCGCGGTTGCCGCCGCGGCCTGCGCCGCCGCTGGAGCGGCCACCGCCGCCATAGCCGCCGCCGCCGCCGCCACCACTGCGACCGCCGCCACCACCACCGCCGCCGCTGCCCTTGGGCTGCGCTTCGTTAACGGTGAGCGTGCGTCCGCCCATTTCCTTCTGGTTGTTATCGGCAACCGCCGCTTCGAGCTGATCGGCGTCGATGTCGACGAAGCCGAAGCCGCGACCCTCGATGATCCGAGCGTTGCTCGAGTTGTACTTCGTGAAGTGAGTCTGGAGATCGCTCTCCGTCATCGAGTACGGCAGATTGCCGACATAGAGTGTTTTTGTAGCCATTTGAATGGCCTCCTTTTATTTAATTGTTTCGGTTCAAAAGGCAGAGAGATCGATCGAGAACCGGCCGAGGAGGCGGGAGCTAAAAGGAAACCCTGAGGCTAATGGAGCGTAACGACCTATATTACCTCAGGGAACGAAAAAGCCCGACGATCCTGAGATCGACGGGCTTGTCTTTGGTCTGACGCCGCTTAGCGGAAACGCCAGATGATCTTCCCGAAGAAGTTCATGCCGTTCGCCGTGTAGACCTTCGCGTGGCCGTCGGCGAAGATAACCGGGCTTGCGCCGCCGCCGTTGCCGTCCTTATTGTAGGGCGCATAGATGGGCTTCAGTGCCCCCGGCGAACGCACCGTGTAGTCGTTGCCTTTGTAGGGCGTCGTCGTCACATCGACATCCGCGATGAGCGGCAGACCCTTCCGATAGACGCCGTCTGGCGAGTCGGCTCCGTTGTACGGATTGAACACGTAGCCACGCTGCTTGTTCGTGCCGCCGGGCGTGTTGGCGAAGAGGCCGATCGAGGCCGGCTCGTCCGCTTCCGACATGTTCGCCGCGCTGGTGAAGCCTTCCGTCCCCTGTGGGGCGGCGCCAGGCACCGCCGTCGAGTTGGGATCGTAGCCGGTGGCGTCGCTGTAGCCGACCGTCTGCTGCTTACGGCTGCCCCAATCCGCCGCGAACTTGCCCGGATATCCCACGGCGAGGAAGATCTCCTCGTTCTTGGCATACGCGTTCACTTTCGGCGGCCAGACCTCGGGGTCGATCGCGGGATTGAGCGTGCGCATCGAAGCCGGCACGAAGTAGTCGTCGTAATCCCCGGCGTACATCATTACGGAGAGGGCGAGCTGCTTCATCTGAGCCAGCGAGCGGGTCTTCTTCGCGGCTTCCTTCGCCTGGGAGAAAACGGGGAAGAGAATCGCCGCCAGGATCGCGATAATCGCGATAACCACCAGTAGTTCGATGAGAGTGAATGCCTTTCGCTTCATAAAGACCTGAGCTTGATGAGTGCAAAGCTATGTACGTCAAGAATTAAACCGACGCAACAGTAACGAGACATTGTAGCGTCAAAAAGTTCGTTTTACCGGGCTCGCCTTGCTCACTGCCGCTGCTGGAGCCAGACGTCGCGCGGCGAAGCCGGAGCTCCGCCTCCTCCCCGAAGGGTGGAGACATCTATGGATCGAAACAACCCAGTGGCGGGGACATTCCTGTCCTCGACGGGACCGCAGGTCCAGCCCCGCTGGAGCCCCGACTAGGTCTGTGCTCGAGCGGGGACAGGAATGTCCCCGCCACGGTGGTAGCCGCAAATAACGCACAATAGACTGGTGCACACGGTTCTCTTCCTTTGCCTCAACAACGCGGGCCGCTCACAAATGGCCGAAGCGTTTTTCAATAAGCGAGCGAAGGAGCGAAACATCCAGGCGATATCCGAATCGGCGGGCACGATCGGCGTTGGCGCCCTCCACCCCGGTGTGATTCGGGTGATGGAGGAGTCGGGCGCGCCCCTTGACGAGCAGAAGCCCAAGCAACTCACGCCCGAGATGGTGGAGCGGGCGACGATCGTGATCTCGTTCGGCGGCCTGCTCGGCGAGCGCAGCGCGGTGAAGTTCGTCGCGAACGACGATTGGCCCATGCGCGACCCTGCCGGGGAGTCGTATGGCGACGTCCGCGTGATCCGCGACCAGATCTCGGACCGCGTCGACACGCTGCTCGAGCAGCTCAAGGCTTAGGAGAATCTCAGAAGGGCGCGGATGCTCCGTGCCACGATGTGGCTATGGGAGAATCGACCACCGGGAGTATCTTGCTTGTCGAGGACGAGCCGCGGGTCGCCGACTTCGTGACCCGATCCTTGGTCGAGGCGGGCTACGAGGTCGAGTCGAGGTCGACGTTCGATTCCGCGCTCGAAGCGTGGCGGACCCGGCACGACGCCATCATTCTCGATCTTATGCTCCCCGGTGGCAGCGGCCTCGAACTGGTCAAGCGAGCCCGCGAATCCGGCGATCGGACGCCAGTGCTGATCCTCAGCGCAAAAGGCTCGATGAACGAGCGAATCGCCGGGCTCGATGCGGGCGCCGATGACTACCTGCCCAAACCGTTTGGCATCGAAGAGCTCCTTGCCCGGCTGCGCGTTCTATTGAGGCGGGCAAGCGGCAATCAGCCGCCGATGGCGAAGGTCGACGACCTCCAGATCGACTTCGGAACGAGGCGCGTGACTCGCCGTGGCCGCATCATCTTCCTCTCAGAAACAGAATATCGCCTCCTCGAGCTGCTCGCCACGCGGCTGGGCGTGCCTGTATCGAAGCGGGAGATCCTCCAGTACTTGTGGGACGATCCGGACCGCGACGACAACGTCGTCGAGGTTTATATCAGCTACGTTCGAACGAAGCTAGAGCGCGGAGGGCTAAGCCGCCTGATCCACACGGTGAGGGGCCAGGGCTACGTGTTGGCGCAGGAAGATGGCGCTTAGCCATCGCGCCAGGCTCACCTTGGTCTCCGCCGGCTCCGCCGGCCTCGTTTTCCTTATCGTTTTCTTCGTCGCCGGCGTCGGACTTCGCAGCGCCGAGTTGCAGGCGGCGCTGGATGAGCTGGAGCCCTCCCTGAACCAGGTGTCCGACGACATCCGCTCGCCCGACGGCAAGCCGGATCTAAACGAGATCGTCACCGCAAGTCCACAAATCAGCGTGGCGGTCTATGATCGAACCGGCAAAGCGGTGACGGTTGGCGGGCGGCGTCGACTGCCTCGAACGGCGGCGGCGGGACTGGACGGAGACCTCGTTGTAAGGTCTAAACAAGTTAACGGGCACACGATCATCGTTGCGCTCCCGTGGGCGCGGCATGAGGCACTCGTCGCGCGATTCATCTTTCTGTGCACCGCACTGTGGCTGCCGCTTGTTGCCGTCGTCGCCACCGCGACGTGGATTGCGGCCAGAGCCACCTTCTTCCCAATGGAGAAGCTCGCTCGGGATGCCGAGGCGATGAGCCTTGAAAATCTTTCGTCGCGACTGCATGTTGCGGGCAGCGGCGAGTACCGCGAATTCGTCTCGCGACTCAACCGGTTCCTAGATAAGCTCGAATCGTCGGTGCGGCGCGAGGAGCGCTTTCTTTCTGACGCGGCGCACGAGCTACGCACGCCGCTCACCGTGCTCCGCGGCGAGGTCGAAACCGCGCTGCTGAAGCAGCGAACGGACGAGGAGTATCGGAAGACCCTGCGCATCCTGCACGACGAGACATCGCGGCTATCGAGCCTCGTGGAACTCCTCCTGAGATCGGCGGAGCCTGCCGAGGACGGCGACGAAGGCTTGGACCTTGCGCAGGCGGCTGAGCGAGCGCACGCGAGGTGGGTTGACCGCTTCGCCGAGAAGGAGGTGCAACTCAATCTGGTAAGCGGCACGGCCTGCACGCATCTGAATGAGCCCGAATTCGATGTCATTGTCGACAACCTGCTCGCCAACGCGCTGCGCATCAGCGATCCAGGCACGGCCTGCGAGGTAAGAGTTGAGCCGATGGGGGAGAACGTGCGACTGAGCGTTTGCGATCACGGGCCGGGGGTGGCGTCGGAGGACCGGGAGCGGATTTTCGACCGCTTCGCCCGCGCCGATCTTGGCCGCTCGCGAGCCGAAGGGGGCTTTGGCATCGGGTTATCTCTGTGCAAGCGCATCGTCGAGTCGAGAGGGGGGCGGGTCTGGGTGGATCCGAACGAGCCGAAGGGCTCGTGCTTTCGCGTCGAGCTGCCCGCGTGCTGAGAATGCGCTAAGAACAGGCGTGTCCGGGCTCGCGAGCGAGAAGACTGAGGTTGCAGACAAAGGGCTGAGGCCCACCAGCATTATGAAAAAGCTCGTTTCAAGTTTAATCATCGTCTCCGCGCTCGCATCCATGTCCTTCGCCCAGGGGCCGCACGCTAAGATCAGCGCCGCTGCTGCCGCCAAGGCCGCTCTGGCCAAGTATCCTGGCAAGTTAGTCGGCGGCAAGATTCCTCTCGAGAATGAGGAGGGCAAGTGGCAGTACGGAGTCATGGTTCAGTCAGGCAAGATCCTACGCGAAGTCATGGTCGATGCCAATACCGGCAAGATCGCGAATGTGGAGGTCACGACCGCTGCTAAGGAAGTTAAGGAAAAGGCAGCCGACGAGGCCAAGGAGAAAGGCAAGATGAAGATGAAGGTCAAAGTCAAGAAGGGCCACGGCGGAACCGGCAAAGCCGGCAACTAGCGCCTAACGAATCAGTTGCAAGCGGCAGCCTTTTGGCTGCCGCTACTTTTTCGCTCGCCCTAACGCGCTTAGAACTTCCGAAGTTTTCATGACTTTGGCGACCTCGGTTGGCGGATACTGCCGGTTGTGAATCCTCTACTGCTTCTCGCCCTCGTCGGACTCCAGCAGCCTCATTACGAGGTCGTAAAAAAGATTAAGATCGGCGGCGATGGAGGCTGGGACTATCTCACGATGGACTCTGATGCCCATCGGCTCTATATCTCCCGCGGCACCCATGTAATGGTGCTCGACACGGAGAAGGGGATTCTGGCCGGCGACATCCCCAATACGGCAGGAGTGCACGGCGTCGCGGTGGCGCGAAAAGCTGGCAAAGGGTACACGAGCAACGGCCGCGACAATACCGTTACGGTCTTTGATCTCAAGACGCTCAAAGAGCTGAAGCGCATACCCGTCGGCAGCCGGCCCGACGCCATTTACTTTGACGCCGCATCGGACCGCGTCTTCACCTTCAACGCGGTGGGCGATTCGACGGCGATCGACGTGGCCACCGACACGGTCGCCGGGACGATCAAGCTCGACGGCAAGCCTGAGTTTCCCCAGGTCGATGGCAAGGGCACGCTCTTCGTGAACATTGAGGACAAGAGCGCGATTCAGAAGTTCGACACGCGCTCGCTGAAAGTCACCGGCTCATGGCCCCTCGCCCCAGGTCAGGAGCCCTCGGGCCTGGCTCTCGACAATAAGCGGCACCTGCTCTTTTCGACCTGCTCGAACAACATCTTCGCGATCAGCGACGCCGTCGCCGGGAAGGTCATCGCCTCGCCCAAGATCGGCAACGGCCCCGACGCGGCCGCTTTCGACATGGGATACGCCTTCAGCTCAAATGGGCAGGATGGAACGATCACGATCGTCGGCAAGACGGCTACGGGCTTCGACGTGCTAGCGACGGTTCCGACTCAAACGGGAGCGAGGACGATGGCGCTCGACCCGAAGACCCACCGCATCTACCTGATCGCGGCGGAGTACATGCCCCAGACCGACCCGAACAGCCGAAGGCGGCAGATGATGCCGGGCTCGGCGACGATCCTGGTCGTCGCTCCGAAGTAGCTAGGAGCCTCTCAGCTCGGCGAGGGACCGGATTCCCTCGCCCTTGAGCCTGGTTGTGAACTCGCGCAGCAGCCGAGGCACAAGCGAGGGCCCGCCGTAGACCCAGCCGGTGTAAACCTGCGCGAGATGCGCGCCGGCTTTGATCTTATCGTATAGATCGGCGGCGGTGAAGATGCCGCCAACGCCGATGATGGCGAGATCGGGCGCGGAACTGCGGATATGGGCGATCACCTTGTTCGATCTCGCCTGAAGCGGCTTGCCCGAGAGGCCGCCAGCCTCAGATGACGAGATACCTTCGCGAGACAGCGCCGTGTTGGTCGCGACGATGCCGGTGAGGAAGTGCTCTTGGCACACTTTGATAACGTCGTCCAGGGCGCTCAACTCCAGGTCGGGCGAGACCTTCACGAAGAGCGGCATCTCGCTATCGATCTCCTTGAGCGCGGCCAGGATTTCGCCGAGCGGCCCCTTCTCTTGTAGCGACCGCAGTCCGGCCGTATTGGGCGACGAAACGTTGACCACAAAATACGCCCCGAAGGGACGCAGCGCCAAGAAGCTGGCGCGGTAATCCTCGGTGGCGTTTTCCAGCTCGGTGAGCTTCGACTTGCCGATATTGATGCCGATGGGAATTTTGGGGCGTGCTTCGCCAACCCGCGCGGCCACAGCATCCGCGCCTACGTTGTTGAATCCCATCCGGTTAATCAGGGCCTGGTTCTCGGGAATCCGAAACAGACGGGGCTTCTCGTTTCCCGGCTGGGCCAATGCGGTCACGGTGCCGATCTCGGCGAAGCCGAACCCGAGCTGATGCCACCGGTCCACCGCCACCGCATTCTTGTCAAACCCGGCGGCGAGTCCTAGCGGATTGAGGAACTCATGGCCAAACAGGGTTTGGCGAAGGAGGGGATGCTCGAAGGGTTTGGCGGCGACGAGGCCGCGCGAGATGAGACTCAGCGCCAGGTTGTGGGCTGCTTCCGGGGCGAGGAGAAATGCGAGCGGCCTGACGAGGAACTCGTAGAGACGCACAGCCCAGTATAGGCCTTGCCGATTCCTAACGACGGGGCGGTGCGGCGGTCCTTCACCCATCCGGCGCTCATGTCTCACGCTCACGGCTTCGCTCAGGATGACGCGGTTGTTGAGCTTTGATCTAGAACTGACGCCTTGCCGGCTTCGATATCTTCGGCGTTGAACCAATCTTCTGCGAGGTCTCTAAGCTGCGGATTCTTTCGCTGGATGAGCCACAGCTTCTTGTCGCTCTCCAACCCTTGAGCTGCTTCTCCCGCGCGATCGCGTTCTCGATATCTTCGAATTGCTCGAAGTACACGAGGCAATCGCAATTGTAGTCAGCAGAAAATTCAGGAAAGGCTTTGATTTTGTGCTGCCACACCCGGTTAGTGAGATCGGACGTCACTCCAATGTAGAGGGTCCACCTCCTGCTGGCCATGATGTAAGCGCAACCAGGCATCAGGTGATCCTCTCCATTCCCCGTCATCCTGAGCGAAGCCGCGAGCCGTGCGAGCGGCGAAGTCGAAGGACCGCCGCATCCACGCCAGGCCTAAGATCAGAAGCCGAGGATCCCGCCAGTTCCGCCGTGGGCGTCAATCTTAAACCACTTCTTCGTCTCGTACTTGTCGCAGACGTCCTGCACGAGGGAATCCGTTTTCTCGAAGCTGCCATCGATGCCACGGCGGTGATCGTGCCCAATCGCGCGGGCCTGATCTGTCGAGCTCTTCATTTGGGCTTGATCCGTCAACGAGACGCCGCCGATAAGCTGCTCGATTGAGCTGAACGTGTCGATGATGTTGCCCAGCGCGATGCTGTACTGCTCGGCAATCGGTTTGCACTCCATCGGGGGAGGGACGGATTCAAATTCTTGTTTAAGCGCGATCCAGTCGGGCTGAAGCTCCTTGATCATCGCCGTCGCCTTGTCGATCGATGGGAAGCTGTTGTAGTCCGGATCGGAGAGGTTGTCGACATCCTTGGCCGAGGTCAAGCCGCCCGCGCCTTGAAGCTCGCCTTGAAGCTCCCGCGCCTGCAGCAACTCCTTGTTGGTCAGCGCCTGCTTCTTCTTTTCGATCCGAGCGAGGTGATTCAGCCAGTTGTAAATGTCGTCCGGCATCGTCTTTTTCATCGCTTTCAGGCTCGGATCGGGTCCGGTGCCTTTAGCCTGAAGAATGTTCGCCGGTGACGAGCCGGTGGCTTGCAGCGCCTTCTGCGCGTCGCTCTTGCCGCCAAGGTGCAGGATGCCCGCTGCATTGAGCCCGAGCAGGAGCGCGATGAGGATGAGAACACCCGTCACCACCGCGAGGATCGTATTGCGCCGGCGGGTATCCGGCATCACAAGCGGCTGCGCGGGAGAGTAGGCGGGAATCCCGGTTGCCTGAGGCGCTGTGCGCGGCGTCCCAGGAGTCAGCATCTGGCCGCAATGCATGCAAAACGACCCACCGGGCTGGACCGGCTTTCCACATCGCGGACAGTTCATATGCTCACCAATCATGCCTACGTATCAAGGCGCGTCTCTATTATCTGCCGAATCGGTACCTGGGCCCAAGCGAACCGAAAATCAAACTCAATCGTCCCGTCTTGTACAAGAAATCTTATCCGAACCTAGCGAACCTGTTACAAACAGGGTCAAGAAAGCCCAAGGATCGGGCGAGATTAACAGCAGGAGCGAAACGAAATGAAAAGTGAACTTGGCGGCGAGCATCCCTTACGGGCTTACTTCGACGACGCGCTTCACGAGTCCCTCGAGACCCGCATGGGCCTCAACGATGGGCAGGATGTGCACGAATATCTCGTCGCCATGCTGATCCGATTCCTCCACAACGACGGCATTTACGACATTCGCAACGCCCACGGCCGGCGCGTCGAGAGCGTCGCCGAGATGGTAGTCGAAGGGGACGTCCGCCTCAATGCCGACTCTTTCGATCGCGAGCGCGAGGTGCACAAGCACATCGGCGACTTCCTCCTGTTCTGGTCCGGCGTCTTCCCCGAATTCCTGCAGTTCCTCAAATCGCCGACCCAGAAGGACGCCATGGTCGACGTGGTTGAGCAGGGCCGCTTCAGCTACCACGTCGTCAGCACGTTCGAGCATCCGCCCTACCGCGAGGAAGCCGAGACGTTCAAGAAGCTCAGCGCGCGGTTCGTGGAATACCAATACGGCCTACGGCTCGTGCGATCGTCTTTCGACGGCTTCGCGCAGCAAGTGGATTGGGCCGACGGCTTTCGGGCATGATTGTGGATTGTGGATTGCCGCTAATCCACCACAATCGACAATCTACAATCCACAATGAATCGGGAGTGAATGGGTGCTGGTGTGCTCCGCGGTCTTCAAAACCGTTGTGACCTCGAAAAGGGGTCGGGTGGGTTCGATTCCTACACATTCCCGCCATTTCTATACCAAGATCGCTCACTGTGCCCGCTACACTACGGTATGAGCGTTCGCGCCGCTTTTGACACGATCCCAGTCCATAGCCCGGTGCACAACCGCGTTGCAGCGGACGATCAGGCGGTGCACCGTTGGTTTCGCTTCGTGTTGTCATTTCCGCCTCACTTGGTTAGGGAATATCTCGCGCAATTCAACGCGACCGAAGGACAAACTGTCTTGGACCCGTTCTGCGGAACTGGCACAACTCTCGTCGAGTGCAAGAAACTGGGGATAGAAAGTTTTGGCATCGAGGCGGCCCCTATGGCCGCGTTTGCTTCGTCCACAAAGGTCAATTGGCACATTGCCCCGGATGCACTTCGTCGAGCGGCTGACGTTGTTATAGGCCGCTATGAGCGGACGCTCGAACGCGAGGGGTTTATTGACACCGTTGAAGAGTTCCTGCGGGTTCGTGAGACGAGGAGCCTCTTCGGTCATCGAGGATTGAACCCGGAGCAAGAGCAGCTGCTTCTCAAGGGGTCAATTAGTCCGTTGCCCTTGCACAAGACCCTCACCCTCTTACAGGCCATTCGAGATTCCGAATGCGAATCTGCCCACTCACACATGGAACTGGCATTGGCGTGGTCACTCGTCAATGAGACCGGCAACATCAGGTTCGGTCCTGAAGTGGGAATTTCAAAGCCGAAGTCAAACGCTGATGTCTTCGGTTCTTGGCATAGGCAAGTTACACGAATGGCTGACGACCTCGCGGTCGTAGGCAGCAACGCTCACGTTGCTGCCACCGTGCATCACTCCGACTCTCGTACGGCTGCCTACGTGTTGCAGCCAAATAGCATCGATTTCGTTATCACATCCCCGCCTTATCCGAATGAGAAGGATTACACTCGCACGACGCGACTCGAATCCGTGATATTGGGGTTCATAACGACAAAGGAACAGCTACGCGGAATAAAAAAGACGCTGGTCCGGTCAAACACGCGAAGCGTGTACGTGGCTGACGAGGACCACTTGCATGTCGAGCAATTCCGAAGCATTCAAGACATAGCGGCGCAGATTGAAGCGAAACGTATTGCAATGGGCAAGACCTCCGGGTTCGAGCGACTTTACCATCGCGTGACGAAGCTCTACTTTGGCGGGATGCGACGGCACCTGTTGTCACTTCGCACGGTGTTGCGTCCTGGTGCTCGCCTAGCATATGTCGTCGGCGACCAAGCCTCCTACCTTCAGGTGATGATCCGCACCGGGCAACTGCTCGGTGAGATAGCCGAGTCCTGTGGATACGTGGTCGAGAGCATCGACCTGTTCCGGACTCGCCTCGCCACTGCTACAAAGGAGCAACTGCGTGAAGAGATTGTAGTCCTTCGGTGGCCTGGTTGACATGGCCGAAAATCGCTACTCTCAGATCATTGCTCGCATCTTTCTCGCCCGTCATATCCGAGGGAGCGAGGAAGTCGAGTTCGAGCGCGCAGACATCGAGCGAACCGCCGAAGAGCTTGGAATAAAGCTGCCGAAGAATCTTGGTGATCTCGTCTACACCTTCCGGTACCGGAATCAGCTTCCCAAAGTCGTACGTGAACGTGCACCTGCCGGAAAGAACTGGATTATTCGCCCGGCTGGGCGGTCCCGCTATCGGTTTGTCGCCGTTCGCGAAGCCAACATTGTGCCGGACCCCATGCTAGCGAAGATTAAGGTTCCCGACGCGACGCCGGGCATCATAGCAATGTATGCACTCACAGACGAGCAAGCGTTGCTCGCCAAGGTTCGGTACAACCGGCTGATCGACATATTCACGGGCATCACCTGTTATGCCTTGCAAAGTCACCTCCGGACGACGGTCGGAGGCATGGGCCAAGTGGAAACCGATGAACTCTACGTAGGCATCGATAAGAAGGGAGTGCAGTATGTCATTCCCGTTCAGGCGAAGGGCGGAGCCGATCAACTGAGCCCAGTACAGATCGAGCAAGACCTCGCGCTCTGCCGGGAGAAGTTCGCCGGTCTTACATGCAAGGCTATCGGAGCGCAGTTCTTGGACGAGCGAACCATTGTTCTTTTTCTGTTCGCTGAAACTGACGAGGGGGTCCGAATCGAAGAGCAAAAACATTACATGCTCGTGTCGCCGGACGAAATAGCTTCCGAAGACCTTGAGTCATACCGACTCTGATTCGTTGTACGGTGGTGGGAGAAATGCTGGGAAGCCTCCTGCGCTTCAGAACAACCGGTCAAACTAGAACGACAAGATGAGCACTCGAGCCGTTGTTCAGGGGATCGGGCATGCCGTGCCTCCGCGCGTGCTGACGAACGCGGATATTTCCAAGCTCGTCGACACCAGCGACGAGTGGATCACGCAGCGGACCGGCATCAAAGAGCGACGCATCTGCGCTCCCGACGAGACGGCGAGCACACTGGGCACCACCGCCGCCCTTGAAGCCCTGGAGGCCTCCGGGATGTCGGCCAGTGAGATCGAGTTGGTCGTGTGCGGGACGGTCACCGGCGATATGCCCTTCCCATCGACTTCCTGCCTGATTCAGGAGGGCATCGGCGCGAAGAAAGCAGGCGCGGTGGATATCGGCGCGGCCTGCGCCGGATTCATTTATTCGCTCTCCTTTACTGGCGCAATGATCGAGGCGGGTCGCGTTCAGACCGCCCTCGTCGTCGGCGTCGACGCCCTGACTAAGTTCGTGGATTGGACCGACCGCTCGACTTGCGTGCTCTTCGGAGACGGCGCGGGAGCGGTGGTGCTCAAAGGCGAGCGCAATACGGAGCGAGGGATCATCGATACGGTGCTCATGGCGGATGGCTCGGGGGCGAAATACATCGATTTGGAGGCGGGCGGCTCGAGATTCCCGATCTCGCAGCCTGCCGCCGGGAAGGCGCGAGACGTGGTGTTCATGGCGGGCGCAGAAGTCTATCGCTTCGCCGTCAATGCGATGGGCGAGGCGTGCTGCCGCCTGCTGGAAGAAGTCTCGATGGGCCCCGAGGATATCGATCTCTTCGTACCGCACCAGGCCAATCTGCGCATCATCGACTCGGCGGCGAAAAGGCTGGGCCTGCCGGATGAGAAGGTATTCGTCAACGTTCACAAATACGGCAACACCAGCGGCGGCTCGATTCCTCTTGCGCTCTATGAGGCGCAGAAGGAGGGGCGGCTGCGGAGGGGCATGGTCGTCATGACCGTCGGCTTCGGCGCGGGGCTGGTCTGGGGCGCAAATCTTATTCGGTGGTAGCTTCGATCGCCCGAACCTGTTCCACGTCTAACCCGATCTGCGTCCGCAATTCGTCGATCGTAGCAAAGTTAAGTTCCTCGCGCAGGCGCGACGTTAGCTGCAGGGTGACTGACTCGCCGTACAGCGCGTGGCCCGGATAGTCCAGCAAGTAAGCCTCGATGGTGCGATGGGTGCCCTGCACGGCGGGGCGCATGCCGATGCCTACGGCGGCCCTGAACATGCCGTGCGAGCAGATCACATCTCCCGCATAGACCCCGTCGGCAGGCATGACTTGATCGAAGGACCGGCCGATATTCGCGGTTGGGTAGCCGAGATCCCGGCCAAGTTTGCGCCCCGGGATCACAACTCCATGGACTTCAAAGGGCCGCCCCAGCAGCCGCGCCGCCTCTTCAACCTGGCCGGAGGCGACAAAGGCGCGGATCGCGCTGCTGCTCACCCTCGATCCGCCGATCGACAATGGCGGAACGACCGACGTTTCGAGATGCTCTTGCAGCCACTCGGGCGTGCCCTCGCGGTTATGGCCGAAGGCGAAGTCGTAACCGACGACGACGGCGCCGCTCTTGATCTTCGACACCAGGATCGCATCACAGAATGACGCGGCGGACGTGAGCGAGAGCGCCTTGTCGAAGGGCAAGATCACCGCCACCGCCACCCCCATGGAGGCAAAATTCGCCAGATTCGACTGCAGCGAGGCAATCGCGGGCGGGCATCGGTCGGGGGCGAGAATGTGGGCGGGATGGCGATCAAAGGTGACGAGTACTGCCGGCCACTCGCGGGTGCGGGCCAACTTAACCGCCGAAGCGATGACCTCCTGATGGCCGAGATGGACGCCATCGAAGGTGCCGATGCATGTCACCGCATGCTTCCATTCGGCATGCAGCAGCTCGACTCCGAAATGGACCTGCATCAACCGCAAAGTTTACCGTTGCTCTGGGTCCCGGCTAAGGAGCGACAGCGCCCCCAGGCAGAGAGCGCATGCCACGAAGCAATAAGCGAGCACCGGTGGTTCGGACCAAACCTGGATGGGCTGGAGCCGATCGGGCAGCTTCGCGATGCCCACTCCGACGCGGGTGACGAGCAATTGCGTGGTGAAGATAAAGCCGATGAAGATCGCGGGCAGCGTGAGCGGCAAGGGAAAGGAAAGGCCTCGCACGGCGAAGACCTCCGGAATAAGCAGCGACGTGCAAATGAAGATCGCCAGCGCGACCATCGGCACGATCAGGATCACGCCTACGGCCTCCCACGAGAGAGGGCCCGCCTTCCAAACGTGGGCGAGCGCGATGCCGCAACAGGCCAGCATCAAAACAAGGGTCGACTCGAGGATGGCGGCAGTGCGGTCTTTCACGCGTCTGGAATATCTTCCGGCCGGACCTCGGAGGCGTTAAGGTTCTCCTGCTGGATCTGGTCGTAGATCTCCTTGCGGTGAACGGCGACGTCTTTGGGCGCTTTGATGCCCAAGCGAACCTGCTCGCCACGCACCTCGAGCACCACGACTTCTATTCCATCGCCAATTACAATGCTCTGATGTAGTTTGCGCGTGAGCACAAGCATGCTAAGTAGCCCTCCGTGGCCGACCTTGCGGTAAAGAAATGTCTTACAGCACAATAGCCGCCAAGCTTAGGCGGCCACTTTTTTCTTTGCCTCTGGGAATACCCGGTGCTTAACAGTATACGCCTCGCCCTCGAGCACGACCTGGCAAGCCGCATGAGTGTCAGCATTGATCAGAATCGGCGCTGCTAGGTTCAGCGTCATGTCCGAAGGTTTTCCACTCGGAATCGATGCCGTAGCGAGGATAAGCCGGTTCGTCTTGTCCGTCAAGCCGAGCGCCTTCGCGGCGGCCCTGCCGACCACGGGATCGTAGTCCTTCACAAAGTGCTGTGGGATCGCGCAGAGGAAGGCCTTGGCTGGAACCTGCACGCTTTGCAGCCAGCGGAACGGAGAGCCGTCTTTATGATGGACGAGGACGAATTCCTGAAGGTTGGGTAGGCCGATAAGGCCGTCCTTGAAGATGATCACGTCTGAGGGGCCGAATTCTATATCGCCGAAGAGCGTGCCGGAGAGATTCATGGTTTTGCTTGTCCTTTGATGTGGTCCATCAAGCTCAGCCTGAATCCTTGGCAAGCGACGGGGTGTGAGGCTATTTGAAACTGCTGCAGCGGCGCCCGACCGATGCCATGCCGGCAGGAGTCACATTGGTTGCTGCTACTTACTCGCATATCTACGGGCGGTTCTTGCTAGTCAAATCTTCGGTTGTTTGGGCCCATATGGACAGGGCCGGGAATCCTTCCATCTACGCGGCTTGCTCCACTAGCACCGCCGCTCCGCCTCGCGACTGGCGTCTGTTTGGGATGTCGTTGGCCCTTGCGATAATTGTCAAGACCCCATCGACGCACACCGTCTCGGTCGCGATCTGCGCACGGTTCTTCCTGAACACCGCTTCCAGATTCCTCGCCGCGACAGTCACACGATTGGCGAGGCCCTGGAGTTGCTGCCCTTCGGCTTTCTCAAGCGCTCCCGCCAGGCTTCGCAGATTCGGTTCAGCACCGATTTCCTCGGCCAGCACCTTCGCACAGACCGTTGCAGATTCATCGATCGACTGGACCTTCTCGAACAGCGTGTCGATCTCGGGCTGGATTCGCTGGACGCGAGCAGGATCGCGCAGAGTGACGGCGGCCGATTGCTCGTGAAGGGAGCGCAGGAGGCGCTCGGAGGTTCCGAGCCAGTCCCACCACAGGGTTTGTAATTCTCTTGATTTCATGCTTGGTCAGTCTCTGGAGGTGGCGTCGAACCGGCCGCTGCGTCAGTGAATGCGAAACCCGGCTGCTGCCGAAGCCCCTCGATGATCGAAATGGATTTTCTTCGAGGAGCGGCTCATCCCACTGTGTTGTCGGCTGGCAACTTTGCTAGGGTTAGAGTTCAAACTTGGCAATCGACTTGAGGGTTTCCGCATTTCAACGCAGAGGAGCGGAGACGCAGAGTCTTGGCGCCCCTCACCATGCGGGTCCTTAGGCCCATCCTCCCCTCCTCTGCGTCTCTTGCGTTGAATCTGCCTCGTCCACGGATTCGGCTCCAATACAAAGCATGTAAAATGCGCCGCAAATGCCACCGCGGAGCGTGCTGATCTCGGGAACAACCGGCCGCGGCTCTGCGGGGAATCTGCCGGACTGGGTCAAGGTCACGAGCGATGTGGAGCATTGGGCGGTGGCGCTGGGCAGCGACTGGTTCGGCAACCACCTACCGACCGCGCAGCAGCTCCGCGAATACGATCTGGTTGTCGCCAACCTCAATCCAACTCGCATCCACACGCTCCTTCGGCTGGCTTCTGGCAGGAGGGCAAATCAGAAATGGGCGGTCATCGTGGAGGGCGATGGACTTGCGTATCTCGACCCATCAAGCGGGCTTCTTCAGATGCTCGACATAGCCGATCTTGTTATCACGATCAACGAATGCACGGTCGCCTATTTCCAGTCTCTGACGAACACGCCGGTTGAGAATATCGGGGTGCCGTATCCGCTGGAGCATGTGCGCTCCTTGGCGACCCCGTTAGCTTCTCGGAAGACCACCGTCTTGGTCTGCCCGCGCGATGATAAACAGCCCTCGATGCAAGTTGCCGAAGCGCTCGGATTGCCGCTCAAGGTGTACTTCCGGCGGTTTTCATTCAAGCCGAGAAATGCGACGAAAATCCTCCGCCACCGCACGACCCGCAAGGACCTTCACGCGCATCTTCACCGCGAACAAAACCCTCACCATGAGGCACACCTTGAAAAGCCGATGCCGTCCTTCTGGCCGGAGGCGGGGACGTGCAAGCTGTGGGTGAACCTGGACCCCCGATTCACGTGGGCCCGGTTCGTCCTCGACGCCGCGGCGCTAGGCGTGCCGATCATCACTACAGTCTCGACCGGCCACGGGCTGCGGCTGTTTCCGCAGACGACCGTTCGCGATATCTTTGCGATCGACGAGGCGGTGTCGATTGGGCGGCGGCTCGTCGACGATGGCGACTTCTATGATCGGGTCGTTCGTCATGCGGCCACCGAGATCGAGGCGTTCACACCTGAAAGCTGTGCTCAGCGACTCTACGCGGCGCTGGGAATTTAGCCGCACTTCCAAAAGCCGCGCGGCACAATTCACAATAAGCGGTGCGCAAAGCGTCCCTCGACTTCTTCAAAGCGATCGTCAACGTTCCCTCGCCTTCCGGCTATGAGGAGCGCGCGGCGGAGATCTACCGCGCTTACTGCAAGCCGTTTGCCGACGAAATCAAGACCGACAGCCACGGCAACGTCGCGGCGATCCTGAACCCGCAGGCCAAGCAGAAGATCATGCTCGCCGGGCACATGGACGAGATCGGTTTCATCATCCATTACATCAGCGACGAGGGCTTGCTCTACTTCAGCGGAATCGGCGGGCACGATAGCGTCATCCCGGTCGGGCAACGGGTGTGGGTTCACGGTGAGAAGCAGGTAGCGGGGATCATCGGGCGCAAGGCCATCCACCTGCTTGAGGAAGACGAGCGCAAGAAGAAGCCGGAGATCAAAGACTTGTGGATCGACATCGGAGCGTCATCGCGAAAGGAAGTCGAGGATGCCGGGATCCAAATCGGCGACGTCGCGACCTATCAATACGAATTTGAAATGCTAATCGGAAACCGCGCGACGGCGCGCGGCTTCGACAACAAGATGGGCTCGTTCATCGTTGCGGAGGCACTGCGCCTGCTGGCTAAGGATGGGGGACTCGACAAAGGTGTCGGCGTCTATGCCGTCGCCACCGTGCAGGAGGAAATCGGCCTGCGAGGCGCGAGAACAAGCGCCTATTGGATCGACGCGCAAAGCGGTTTGGCGGTGGACGTCAACCACGCCATCGACTATCCCGGCGTGAGCAAAACCCGCTACGGCAACATGGAGGTCGGCAAGGGTCCTTCGATCACTCGCGGGGCGAACAATAACCCGGTGCTATTCAAGATGATCCGTCAAGCGGCGGAGGATGACAAGATCCCCTACCAGATCGACGTCGCGCCATCCGGCACGGGGACGGATGGCAACGCGATGCAGATCAGCCGAGGCGGCATGGCGGTGAACGTAATGGGCGTGCCGTTGCGCTACATGCACACGCCCTGCGAACTGCTTGATCTGACTGATGTCGAGAACTGCGCGAAGCTGATGGCGGCGTATTGTCGGCGCGTGAAGCCCAACACGGACTTCACGCCCCGCGTTGGCTGACCCAAAATCGCTGTCATCCCGAGCGAAGCCGAGGGATCTGAGACTGGAGACGCTTGGCTGTAAGCAGGCGCCGACTACAGGCGGATTCCTCGAGTCGAGTCCTCACTCGGAATGACAATGAGCTGTAGTCACGTAAACTAAACCCATGGCCCTCTCCGCCGAGCAGCTTGCGTTCTACGCTGATAATGGCTACATCCTCTTGAAGAGCCTCCTGCCGCGGGCGGAGGCGCTGAGCTTGCGCGACGAATGCCACGCCCTGACAGAACGCCTCGGGCAATCGCACGATACCGACGCAACGTGGGCGGGAGCGCGCGCGATGGTGGCGGAGAAAACGGTGATCCACCACTGCCACAACGTGCAGTTCTACTCCGCAGCTTTGGGCAAGCTGCTCACCGATGATCGATTCACCAGCGTCGCGGCCGATCTGATCGGACCAAACGTGCAGCTCCACCACAACAAGATGTTCATCAAGCCGCTGGAGAAGGGCTAGCCGTTTCCGATGCATCAGGACTATCCCTACTTTCCGCACGATGGGCATACGATGGGCGCGGCAATCTTCCACTTCGACGACGCGCCCCTTGAGAAGGGCTGTCTTCGAATCGTGCCGGGATCGCACAAGCTTGGCCCCCTCCCCCACGAAGGCAACTTCCACCTCCCGCTCGACAAGTACCCGCTTGAGAGCGCCACGTTGTGCGAGGCCGAAGCCGGCGACGTACTGTTCTTCAACTACCTCACGATCCACGGATCGGGCGTCAACACGTCGAGCGAAGCACGGACGACCCTGCTCGTGCAGTATCGCGACCCCGCCGACCGCCCTCTCGACGATCAGCACAAGTCGCGCGGGCAGGGCATGATGCTGCGCGGGATCGATCCCAACCCCGTCCCGCAATTCCTGGAGTAGGGAGCGTGCGTTTGTAGCCGCCGGTCTTCGGCCGGCGTTTCCGCGCTGTAATAATCTCGCCGGCTAAAGACCGGCGGCTACATGCGACCACTAATAGTCCAGGATCAGCGGCAAACGTCGGCGCAGAGCCCATTCGGTGGCACGCATGAAGATCGCCAGCGCGTAGCGAGCCTGGGTCTCCACCGGCTCGTCATCCGCCGGTTGGGCGACGGTTGCGCTTTCGAGCTGGCGAATGTCCATATTGAAGCGGCTCTCGTTCAGCCCGCGGAGCTGAAACATCAACCCCTGCAGCGTCCCGATAGAGATCGATTCCTTCGTCATGTAACTCATGTCGAACACGATATTGTCGGGGATCGGGAGCCATAGCTCGGGCCGGATGATATGAGCGAAGGGCGAATGCTCCCAGTTCTCGCTCGCCTCGAAGAAATCATCGTCGTCTTCCACCACATCCGGGAGATGAATCGGCAGCGGCTGGTCGTAGGGCCTCGCCGCCGCGAGCAGCAAGGCGGTGTACCCGCCCCAGCCGGGGCGGTCTGTGAAATACTCCGCGTCTTCGTTTTCCTCCCAGGTGAAGGTGACATTCTCCTTGTCGGCGAAGTATTTCGTGACATGGCCCCGCCAGGCGATCACCGCTTCCTTCACTTCAGCAATGGCCGCCAGCTCCTCGTCGTCCTCGTCCGTGCGCAGGTCGTAGTAGGGAATGCCTTCTTCGCGCGCGGCGCGCTCCGCAATGGTCTCCCACATGCCGGCATGGTAGCGGCATAAAGGGCCAGCGTAGAGATCGAGTGCCACTTGTTTCAGTTCTAGCACGTTCGCGCCGCGACGAGACGCGCATTTGCGGTAAGCGGCCACAATGAAGGGGTGCGGCGCATTGCGGTTTATCCGGGCAGCTTCGATCCCCCTACTCTCGGGCACATCGACGTCGTCGAGCGCGCGGCGTCGCTGTTCGATGAGATCGTCGTCGCGGTCGGTCGCAATTCCTCAAAAACCGGATTGCTCACGGTTGACGAGCGTCTGGATGGAATTCGGAAAAGTGTTGCCAAGCTCTCCAACGTCCGCGTCGAGACGTTTAGCGGCCTCCTCGTCGACTATGTGAAGAGCCTGGGCTCGAAGGCGGTTATCCGTGGCCTGCGCGCAACCGCCGATTTCGAATACGAATTTCAGATGGCGATGGTTAATCGGCGGCTGAGCAGCGAGATCGAGACCATTTTTCTGATGACCCAGTGGGAGTACAGCTACTTGTCGAGCAGCATCGTGAAAGAAGTCGCGACGCTTGGCGGCGATTACAGCGAACTCGTGCCGGCTCCGGTCGTTCCGATCATCCGCGCCGCCCTCGCGCGGAGCTAACGATTTATCCACCGATTGGGGAAAGCTATCCACAACCTTTTCCCGCACGACTCCCAGAACCGCAATAAATCAGCCCTTCCCGGCAAAGCAACCTGGTGCCACAATAGGTGACGCCGCACAGGCAGCCTCCGAAGGGATTTCACATGGACGTTCTGCGCATACTCGACGATCTCAACACGCTCATCGTATCTAAACCGAAGCATATCGGCCCCATAACCTGGGGGCTTGATCGGGATGAGATTACGATGCAGATCACCAAAATCCGCGCCTCGTTACCCAACGAAGTGAAGGCGGCAGCCCAGACGGTCCGCGATACCGACCAGATTATCCACCGCGCCAACGAAGACGCGACCAAGATCACGTCGAACGCGCAGAAGGAGTCAGATCGCCTCATCTCGGATGGGAAGAAGGAAGCCGAGCGGATTCTCGAGCAGGCGCGCCTGCAACAGGAGAAGATGATCGACGAGAGCGAGATTCTCAAGCTAAGCAAAGCCCAGGGCGAGGAAGTTCGCAACGCCGCCGAACGCGAGGCGATCGCCATGCGACGCGGCGCCGAGCAGTATGCCTACGAGGTCTTGTCACAGATGGAGAACGTGGTCGGAAAGGTCATGAATACCATTGAGCGCGGCAAGCAGGATCTCCGCCAGACGCCGGAGGCGCTGCCGCAGGCAGTGGTCCGGGAAAAGGTCCGGGCGTAAAGGGCGGGAAGGGGCTGATGGGCTGATGGGAGGATTCCCTTCACCTATTCACCTATCACCCATTTACGATTTACGATTTACGATTTACGATTTACGATTTGAAATACCATTCACCCATAAACGCCGTTCTTCTAAAATAGGCCATGGGATTCGACCAATACCACGAGCCGGCCTCTGAGCTGTCGGCTGAGACCCGCACTTTCGCCCGGATGATCGCCGCGCTCGGCGAAGAAGCCGAGGCCATCAACTGGTACGAGCAACGCATGTCCGTCGAGAAGGACAAGCAGGCCCGCGCCATCATGGAAAATGCCCAGGCTGAGGAATTCAAGCACTTCGGCATGGACCTGGAATTCCTCCTGCGCAAGAAGCCGGTTTGGCGCAAGACCCTCGAGGGAATCCTCTTCAAGCAGGGCGACATCGTAAAGTTGGGCGAGAAGGCCGAGCAAGACTAGCCGAGCAGCTTGGCCAGCCTTGAGATCAAGTCCGCTTGAGCGGGATTGATCTTCAGGATCGCCTCTTCCGGCGAGAACCACGCGCAGCGGTCCACTTCCGGCACCGCGAGCCAACGTCCTGATCCGGGCGGCCAAACGACTCTCGTCATATTGCTCTTGATGGCGGCGGCGTCTGCGTCTCCCTCCCAGGCCCAGGCATGAACCACTTTTCCTGCTTTTTGGGTGATGTTGCCAAGATCGAGGAACGGCCCTTCGGCGGTGATGCCGGTTTCCTCCTTGAATTCCCGCCGGGCGGCGGCGAGAGAGTCTTCGCCATCCTCGATGATTCCCTTCGGGATCGTCCAAGCCCCGTCGTCTTTCTTCTCCCAGAACGGTCCGCCAGGATGCGCGAGAAAGACCTCAAACCGCCCTTCCCCTGAAGCGGGACACCGGCGAAACAGGAGGAGGCCCGCGCTAATCAGCGGCATTTGCGAAGGTTACTCGTCGCGCAGATACTCGAACACCGTTTGGGCCAGCGTCTTCGTCATTGTCGGCACGGCGGCAAGCTCGGTGACGCTCGCTCTGCGGATGCCATCCAATGAGCCGAACGTTCTCAGAAGCAATCGACGCCGCCGCGGGCCGACGCCGGGGATCTCCTCGATCACCGAGCCGGTCATGCGCTTGTCGCGCAGCTTGCGGTGATACGTGAGCGCGAACCGGTGCGCCTCGTCGCGCAGCTTGCGCAGCAGCATGAGCCCCGGCGAGTTGAGGGGAAGCTCGACGTCCCGGTATCCGTAGTCCTTGGGCGCGGGGCGATCATAGGAGTAGTCGGGGTCCTTGATGCGCAGGATCGGGTTGTCGATGCCCTTCGTGGCACGGTTTGTCAACCCATGATCGGCAGCGGCTTGCAACCGGTGTTCCAACTCGCTCGGCAGCGCCACTTCCGGCTCCCCCTCCTCCATTTCCCCGGGCGAGGCCTCGTCCTGCCGGCCGTTGGTCCGGGAAATGGAGGAGGGGGCTGGGGGGTGGAGGTCCCGCAGGTTCTCCGGGATCACCATCTCGTTGGGCACGATGATGAGCTCCAGCCGTTTCGCCAGGCCCACCATCGGCACCGTCAGACCGAGTTCGTCCCGCGCCTTCAGCGCCGCTTGCAACTGCCCGCGTCCGCCGTCGATCATGATCAGCGAGGGCAGCTTGGCGAACTTCGGATCGCCATCCACGAACGCCCGCAGACGCCGCGTCAGCACCTCGTGCATCATCGCAAAGTCGTTGGGCGACTCCGGATGGTAGCGCACCTTAAACCGTCGATACTCAGCCTTGGCGGCGTCGCCGTTCTCCACGACGACCATCGAGCCCACCGGTGCCATACCCTGGATGTTCGAGATATCGTAGCCCTCGATGCGGATGGGCGGCTCGGGCAAGCCGAGGGCTTCCGCAAGTTGTGTCATCGCCTCGCTCGCCCAACTTTCGCGGGCGGCAAGCTCTTGTGAAAAAGCGGACAGCGCGTGCTCGGCATTGGTCGCCGCCATCTCGACCAGCCGCAGCTTCTCGCCGCCTTGAGGAACTTCGACCGTCACCGCCGCCCCGCGCCGCTGCCGAAGCCACGTCTGCACGATGTGGCGCTCCTCGATTTCAACCGGGAGCAAAACCTCTCGGGGAACCTCGGGCGCATCTGCGTAATACTGCTTCACGAATTGGTCGACGGCATGAGCGGGAGAAGCTTCCAATGCGCCATCGAGCATGAACTGGCGCTGCCCGATCAGCTTGCCAGCGCGGATATAGAGCATCTGGATCGCCGCCCCGCGCTCATCCTTCACCACCGCGATGACGTCCTGATCGATCCGGTCGACCGAAAGCACTTTCTGCCGCTCCATGAGGGTCTCGATTCCCAACACCTGATCGCGCAGCTTGGCGGCCTTCTCAAAATCCAGAGCCTCCGCCGCCCCCGCCATTTCCTTCCTCAGGTCCTTGACGATCGAGTCTTCTTTTCCATCCAGGAACCGGCCAACCTTGTCGATGACGGCCTTGTATTCCTTCGCGTCCGATAGTCCGGCGCACGGGCCCAGGCAGCGGCCGAGGTGGTAGTAGAGGCATGGCGACTGCTCCCGAATACCCTTCCACGATTTGCCGCACGGAATGAGGGGGAAGATCTTGTGAAGCAACTGAAGGGTATCGCGCACCGTGAACGCCGACGTGTACGGGCCGAAATACTTCGCACCATCCTTTCGCACCTTGCGCGTGAATAGCAGCCGGGGGAATTTCTCGTTGGTGATCGTGATGTAGGGGTAGCTCTTGTCGTCGCGCAGACGCACGTTGAATGGCGGGCGGTGCTGCTTGATCAGGTTGCATTCCAGCACCAGCGCCTCGACTTCGGTGTCGACCACGATCCATTCCAGATCGGCGACGCGGCTGACCATGCGCGCGATCCGCAGCCCATGGCGCGTCGACTCCTGGAAGTAGCTGCGCACGCGGTTCTTCAGCACTAGCGCCTTGCCCACATACAACACCGCGCCCGCGCTGTCTTTGTAGATATAACAGCCCGGCTTGCCGGGGAGCTTCTTCAGCTTCTCGGTGACCACTTCAGGGAACTTGGAGGTTTTGAGCACGGGGCGCAGTAGATTCTACGCTTCCGTTCCGGTTGGCTTACAATAATCAGGTGAGTCTGACATGGCAAAAACTTGGGCAGAGAAAATGGTGGCGCGACGGGAGCCCGTGGTGCAGGTTTTGGAAAAGCCGTTCGGCGGCTCACCGGCGGGGGCTCGGATGCTGATCGCCACGCCGAACATCGTGAAGGATTACATCGAGCGCATCCCGCACGGCTCCTCAAAATCGATCCCGGAGATGCGGAACGAGCTTGCCAAGCGGTTTGAAGCGGATATGACCTGCCCGCTAACGGCAGGAATCTTCACCCGGATCGTCGCCGAAGCTGCGCTCGACGACATGAAGGGCGGGAAGAGGGATGTCACGCCGTTTTGGAGGCTCATCGACCCAAAGACGCCGCTCGCGAAAAAGCTCTCCTGCGGCCCTGGTTTTGTAGCTGAAAGGCGGGCCGGAGAAGAATAGGCCCAAAGATTGCGATACTGCGGCGTACAATACACCTATGGCCGTCCTTGATCCTGACCGGCTGATTTCTATCGGCCAAGAGCGCGATTTCAACCCGGGTGACGAAATTTTCTGCACCGGCGACATCGCGCACTGCGCGTACCTGCTGAAGTCGGGCACCGTGAGGTTTGCCGCCAAGCGATTCGATGGCACGACGGTGACGTTCGAAACGATCAGCGAGGGCATCTTCGGTGAGGTCGCGGCCTTTGACGGATCGGCGAGGCTCGCCAGCGCGTTCGCCGATGGCCCGGTTAAGGTCATCGAGATCGATTCAGAGTCGTTGTGGAATCTCGTCGACAGCGACCCCGCCTTCCGGCGCATGGTCATTATCCAGATGGGCGATCGGCTGCAGAATTCGGCGAAGATGCTTCAGAAAGCGGCGCAGGCCTCCGTTGACGAGCTCACGCTGGTCGAGCAGGGCAGGGTCGCCAAAATCATCGACGGCGTGGCACAGGCGCTGGGAACCGTTGGGTTTGTCGCCGTCCTTCTTGTGATCTGCGCGATCTGGATGGCCATAAACTCGAGGATGGGCGACAAGGCGCCCGATACCGGCTACGTGTATCTCGGCCTCGCCCTTGGCTTTATCTCAGTCGCCGTGACCTCGATCGTGCTGCACAGCCAGAACCGAAACTCGAAGATCATGAACAAGCGCAAAGAGGTCGAGTTTCATACCAACCTGCTGGCGCAACGGCAGATCGAAACCCTGCACACGCGCCTTGGCGAGATCGAAGAGCGGCTCCTTCGCAAGCTCTAGCATTTCGCCATTCGTGCACCGACGGTACTAGATCCTTCAGCTTCGCTCAGGATGACGCCGCCCTGATATGGCCCTGCTTGCGCGGCCGCCAAGTGACAGAATGATCGGGTGAAGCGAGCGATCCTCATCGTGATGGACGGCTGCGGTGCAGGTGAAGCCCCCGACGCGGCTGCGTTCGGAGACACCGACCACCCGGCGACGATCAAGCACGTGTGGGAGGCCGTAGGAGGGTTTAAGACGCCCACTCTGGCTGGACTTGGCTTCCTGAATGCCTGCGGAATCAACCCATCAGCCCTTCAGCCCCTTAGCCCATCAGCCCGCTACGGTCGGCTGCGCGAGCTATCTCAAGGCAAGGACTCCGTGACAGGTCACTGGGAGATGATGGGCATCCTCACGGAGAAGCCTTTCCCCACCTACGCCAACGGCTTCCCTGCCGATCTGGTCGCCCAATTCGAAGCGCGCATTGGCCGAAAGGTGCTGGGCAACAAGGCGGCAAGCGGCACGAAGATCATCGAGGAGTTGGGCGCTGAGCATGTGGATACGGGCCGCCCCATTCTCTACACAAGCGCCGATAGTGTCTTTCAGGTCGCCGCCCATGAAGCGGTCGTTCCTTTGGATCAGCTCTACGAGTGGTGCCGGATCGGACGCGAGATTTGTATCGAGCCGAACAACGTGCAGCGGGTTATCGCGCGCCCCTTCGTCGGCGACAAGTCCAAGGGCTTTACGCGGACCGAGCATCGCAAAGACTTTCCCCTGCCCGCGCCGCCCAGCCTCATTGATGAGATCGGGGACGTGTATGGAATCGGCGTGATTCCCGAGCTGTTCGGCGGTCGCGGCTTCCGGCCCGTGAAGCGCACGCAGAACAATGTGCAGCACGAGAAGGCCTTGGACGAGGCGCTCAAATCGGACGCGAGGTTCATCTTCGCCAACTTCGAGGACTTCGACATGCTCTACGGCCACCGCAACGATGCGCCGGGGTTTGCGCGGGCTTTGGAGGTGTTCGACGCCTACCTCTCAACAGTCGTCGATCGCCTGCAGCCGGAGGACATCCTTCTCCTCACCGCCGATCACGGCAACGACCCGACTTCGCCGTCCACGGATCATAGCCGGGAGTATGTGCCGGTGGTGGTTGCAGGCCCCGGGGTCGGGGGCAAGGCTTTGGGGGATGTGGATGGAATGACGGCCTTGGGAGCAACGGTAGCGGCGCATCTCCGCGTGGACTGGCCCGTGGGCAAGAGTCTGATTTAGGAGATGGAGGGTTCCGCTCCGTCGAAACCGATTCGGTCGACACGGAGGTCGACGCTCCAAATGGCAGGCAGCAAAAAAGGCTCGCAGCTGCCAAGGGGAGAGCAAATACAGCTTTGAGCCTCTTTCTTTACTAATTCTGACTACTTTGGGCGCTTGGTAGCGGAACATTCGTTGCGAGTTGTTGCGCAATAACGCGGATAGCGCCCTGGCATTCTCACAGAAAGCCCGTGTGAGCGGCTAATTCAAGACATCGACGCGGCCCTGGCTGCCCACCACCCGCACCCGGTCCCCCGGCCTAATCTCGTGGCTCGAGCCCCGGACATTGGTCACCGAGGGTATGCAGAGCTCGCGAAGGACGATCGCGCCATGAGACAGGCTTCCGCCGGTCTCGACGACGACTCCGGCGACAAGCCCGAAGGTCGGCGTCCAGCCCGCGTCGATGCTCGGCGCGACCAGAATCGTTTCATGAGGCTTGTAGCCGGCGGGCAAGCGGTAAGCGGGCTCGCGCAGCACCCATGCTTTTCCGGTGGCTTCGCCTCGGGTCAGCCCGACGCCATGGTAAGAACGAGATGCGCCGGCACCCTCGATGGCGTCGTTGCGGCGGATGACGTCGGGAATGCGGAGTGCGGCGAGCTGCTTATTCTCTTGCTGCCGCTCCTTCGTGAACTTTGCTGAGGGCCGCCACCCTGCGTCGAGCTTCCGCGCCTCCTCGATCGTCAGCGAGAACAGCATCTCCGCGCTGACACCCTTTGGCACGGCAAGCTGCAAGAGCCGACGACGGATCCGATCGAACGCGATCATGGCGTCGAACCGAAGCTCTTCCCGGGCGCGATAGGCGCGCGCGGCAGGAGTGCGGGCAAGCAAAGGAGCCGCTGGCGACTTGCGCGCAACCGGAGCGTTCGCCGATGGCGCGGCGATCATCTGGAGCACATCGGCCTGACTTTCGTGAAAACGCGGACGGCCGAGGTCGGTCTCGTAGGTCGCGCGGTGCCCGTGCTTGCGCAGCCATGCGTCCCATCGCAGCCGAAATCCGGTGTCTCGCGGTAGTTGACCCTTCGCGAGGGACGCGGCAATCTCCGGGTTGGCCCTCGCCAGCTCGCGCATCGGCGCGAGTTCGGTGTACATCTGCGTCCCGAGGGTCCGCGCACCCGGTGGCAAGCTTGCGCTGCCGATCGCGATTCGCAGCGCAAGCATGTGCCGCATAAGCGTCGAATAGGCGAGCCGTGCAGTCTCGATGACCTCGCCAATCGTATCCCCAGGCGTCTCTCCGAGCGCCAAGAGCTCCGCGGCCACGGCTTTGCTCTCGCTCGCCGCCCGCGCCGATCTGAGTCGCAGGCCAAATCGGAGGGATCGGCTCTTGAATGCTCGGCGCTTGTTGGCAGGCATCTCGTTGCCTGGAACCCCGCCGACAGCCCGCGTAACACGGCTAGTCGGCTCCCCCCACCTGCGCACCATATCCATGAGGAGGCTCACGTTCACCATCGGCCGGCCATAGAACACCTCGATGTAGCTCCGATCACGGGGGAGGCTAGGATCGACGGCGCGGTAGAAGTCGAAGATGTCGTCTCCGCAGGATTCGATCAGAGTCGCCATGAATCGCGACGGCAGCTCAGGCAACGTCTCCTTGATCGGCGCGTAGCTGAAAATCTCGTTGCGCACCGTCGGCGCGGTGATCGGGCGCACCTGGATGACCCAGATATCCACGCCGTCGTCCGCCCACTCGACATCCCAGCTTCCCTTGCCCATGCCCAGCCGAATGCTGCGCAGCAGCATCTGGAGACGCGATGCGAATGCGAGATTGTGGTGGTCCCTTGAGGGGAACTCCAGTGACAGAAGCCTAGGCAGCTCGAGCGACTGGGCATCGGTCTTGCCGGCGAGCATGTCCGCCGCCAGCCCCTCAGTGTAGTTGACGAGGTCGTCCTCGTAGTCCGTCTCGGTGAAGGCGACGCCGGAGTATTTCGGCTCGACCATTTCCATGACCAGCACATCGAGCCGCCCGAAAGCCGCTCCGGCAAGGCCCGAAGACCACACTTCGGCAATTGCCCTGGCAAGCGGCTTGGGATCGCGGACTCGCGAAGGCGAAATGTCATACGACTCAATCGGCACGTCCAGAACCGAAGCGAACTTGCCGGCGAGCGACATGGCAGCGGCGTCTTCGCCGGTGAATGCCGACCGCACAGCGACGCGACCGGAGATCGGGGGCAGCTCGATCGCGTCCATGAAAGCCTTCGCATCATCGATGACGACGCGTTTGCCGTCGATGCGCGCGAGGCCAGCGGAGGTCGCGTGCCGAAAGAATTCGTCGAGGATAACGCCGCCCGCCGGCACCCGCATCTTGATCGGCGCAAACCGCGCCGGCATCAGGCCCTTGTTGCTGAGATCGCGCAGCGCGATCTGATCCAGCAGCGCGGCCTTAGCGCTGAGGTCGTAGTGAGCGAGCCGCAGCTCGCCAAGTTTGATCGTGAAGGGCTGACTCATCTCGACGCTAGGATTTTGGCCTATTTGATTGGTACTGGGGTGGGAATGTCATCCTGGAAGTGAGCCTGTGAACTGAAAGGATCGACCTGGAGGCTCGCCCTGCAAACAGGCAAACCGCTCCAATGTCAGACCCTTTCACTTGCGCTCGTACCTCGCGCACTTTCAGAATGACAGGATGGAACAGAGGGTTCTCGGTGTCGAAGCTACTCCTCGAAAGTGAATACGACCTTTCCGGCTTGCCCCGCCTTCATGAGCTCCATTGCTTTCTGAAACTCGGTGTAATGCATGGTGTGGGTGATCACCGGGCGCAGGTTGAGATTGTAATTCGCCAACAGATCGGCCATCTGGTCCCAGGTCTCCCATATCCGGCGTCCGACGATGCCCTGCAGATCGATCCCCTTAAAGATCAGGGTGTTGAGGTCGATCTTTTGCACATTCTCGCCATACACCCCGAGCAAAGAAATCCGCCCGCCGGGCCGGGAGTGGCGAATGGCCAGGTCAAGCGATGACGGGTGGCCGGACATCTCGAGGGTAGCGTCGAACCCTTCCGGCGCGATCTTTTCGAGGCGGCACTCGAAGGAAGCCTGTCGCGGATCGAGAATCTCATCGAGACCCACCTGCCGGGCAAGCTCGATGCGGTAAGGGCTGATCTCAGTCCCCACGACCTTCGCCGCCCCCAACGCCTTGCACACGATCGCCGCGAAGAGTCCGATAGGTCCGCAGCCGGTAATGAGAATGTTCTGATCTTTCACCGGGCCGGCAAGGGCGGTGTGCACGGCGTTGCCAAGCGCATCCTGAAAGGCTGCGATCTCCTTCGGCACGTCGCGGCTGGTTGGGCGGGCGTTGTCCTTCGGGATCACGACGTACTCGGCAAAGCCGCCGTCCACGTCCACCCCTAGGATCCGCGTATTCACGCAGACATGGCCCTGGCCGTTCAGGCACTGCCGGCAGTGGCCGCAGACGATGTGCGACTCGCTCGATACGAAATTGCCAACCTCCCGATCCGTTACGCCTTCGCCAACCTCGACGATCGTGCCGCAAAATTCATGGCCGATGATGCGCGGCGGTTTGATCCGGGAGGCGCTCCAGGCGTCCCAAGTGTAGATGTGCAGATCGGTGCCGCACACGCTCGCGGCCTCGAGCTTGATCTTTACATGCCCCGGCTTAACCTGGGGCTCGGGGGCATCGATAATCTCAACGCCCGGCTCGGGCCGCACCTTCGCGATCGCTCTCACAGAGCCACCAGTTTACCGGCGCAGCGGCGCTGATTTCGTTCAGACTAAACAAGTGCGCAGGCCGCAATTCGACCAGTTCCGCAGTCAGGTGATCCGAAACGGCAACGCCATGCCCCAGCAGGCGCGCGAGGCTTACAAGCAGGCGATCATCGATTTGCTCGAGGGTACGCACGACGTCGTTGTCCAGAAGTCGCGCAAGGATGGGCACGATGAGGCGCTCATCGACGTTCGGGGATCCTGGATGGGCACCGACTTTTCGCCCGGTCACGTGAAAAGTGAGCTGAAAGATACGTGGCCTGGCGATCTCTTTGAAAAGGGCGAGCAGATGCATTGGATCGAGAACGAGGATGAAGCCACCGTGCTCGAGTTCGCCTGGGTCGGAGAGGCCGGCTTCCTGACCGGTCGCGTGAAAATCACGCCCTAATCGCCCGATCCTTCGGGCTTTCGCTCAGGTTGACGCTCCGCGGCTATTTGCGAGCGACCGTAACCTTCGTCGTTCCGCCCTCTTCGGCCATGGGCGCGCTCTCGATGGTGGCGTCCATCTTGATCAGGGAGCCGTCGTCGGCATCGAGGTAGTAGGTGCCCTCTGAGGTGACCGGCTTCTCGCCTTCGGTCTCCTTGTAGGTGAAGGTGATCTTCAGGGCGTTCGCATCGCCCACTTTCTCCGCGCCTTCGAGCTTGTATTCGACCTTCGCCGGCCGCTTGCCCTTCTTGTCGTTGCCGGGAATTTCTCGCGTCCACTTATCACCGATCTTAACCGCCTTCTCGGGAGCGATGAAGTCCATCACATCCGCGATTGCGGAGCCGAACGGGTCGGATTCGGAATCGTCGGGCTTGTCTTTGTCCGTATCGATGCGCTCGCCTCGGGCGTTGTACTTTTCGGTTTCCGACCGGGCCTCGGGCTCATCGTCGATCTTCTGTTCTTCGCCGTTGATCGTTACCGTGGGATGCTTGAAGACGCTCTCGATGGTGTAGTCCCCGTTCGGCTCGACCTTGACCACCTTCATTCCCAGTTCGGCGCCAAATTCGACCTTCGTATCCGAAGCCGAGCTTTCGACCTTTATCGAGTATGTGAAGTCCTGTCCTTCTTTCGGCTTCCAGAGCAACCCATACGTTGGATCCTGCACCCACGCCAATGCGCTCGCGCCCAAGAAGCAGAACAGCAACGCGAACGATTTCATAATTAGTTGAACATACGGCATCGCTGGGCAAAAGAGAGGCGAGTTTGCGGAAACCCAAGCAAAAGGGCCACGGCAAGCGCCGCGGCCCGAGATCATTGAATGAGAAAGGACTTAGCCTTCGCGCATCAGCGTGATCTTCGCATTCGACGGGCCAATCTGCGGTAACGGCGCGTTGGTCCACGTGCCCGTAAGCTTCACGAGCGATGCATCCTTCACGTTGATCCAGTAGGTGGCATCGACGGAGGCCGGCTGATCGCCGGTGGTTTCCTTCATCGTCCCTTTGACACGGTAAGTGTCGTAGACGCCGATCTTCTCAGCACCATCGACCTTGAAGGTGCCTTTCAGCTCGACCGCGCCTTTCTCGTTCTTTGGCAACGTGATATCCCAGGTGTCGCCGACCTTGAGCGGCTTCTCGGGGATCGTGATCGACTGGAGGTTCGACATCCTCGCTAGGTTCGCATCGGTTTGCGTCGACTTGATGTCGACGATCGTGCCGAACGGCGTGTAGGTCGTCGTCGTTGTGTCATCGGTGGCGGGTGGGTTCATCTCGCTTCCGCCGAAGTCCAGCTTCACATCAGTTGTCTTCTGCTCGACCGTGATGTTGCCGTTTGCGGCTACGCCCGTCACCTTCTCGTTGATGAGGCCCGTAAGCACGACCGGCGTGCCCTGAACCTCAAGCTCGGCTTTTAGCCGAAACTTCATTGTGTCGCCGCTCTTCGCTATCCGCTTGAGCACCACGCCATCCTGAACGGCGAGCGCGGTGAGTGAAAGCGCCGCAACTGCCGCCAAGCCAAAAATCTTTAATCCGTTTCGCATCCTTTGTATTCCAACCTCGTGAGACTTCAAAAGTTTACTGCGCTCGCCGCAGGGTCCTAGTCCTATACTCGCGAACCCTACTGCGCGTTACGCTGAGTTGCGGCAGAGCAGGGCTTATGGCTCAAGCGCCTCAGCCGCCGTCAGTGCTGTCGGCGGTAGAAGCTCGTAACAAGGAATTCCCTCCCAGAGGCCCCGATCCAGCCCGCCTTCCGCCACGGAGAACCGGCCCAGCTTCGTCCCCGACTGCAGCAAGTTACCTTCTAAGACGCGCTGAGCGGTGCCGAGCAGAAAGGCGCCGGCCCGCCCTTCGTAGCCGGGCGAGAGGGCGGATATCTCTAACTCTGGCAAAGCGAACTTCTGCAACCCCTTCGTAAAAACCCGCAATCCCTGAGGCTCGACGCGGTTATGGGTAGCGACATGCTCGCGGGCATCGACAAGCGGATTGAGCCGCGGCGCGTGAAAGACTTCGGATGGGAGGAGATAGCGCTGGCTGACGGGATCAGCGATCGCGCCTTCGGTTAACGTCCCGAGACGCGTCGAAATCGCGAGCATGAAGTCCAGCGCAGGGTACACAGCGGGGTCGTGGGACTCAAAGCGGAGTTGCAGCAGCGTCCACGTCGCCCGAATCCGATTCAGGAGATCGCCGGTCACGCCGAGCAATTCCGAATGCTTCGCCACCACCTCGGGGTCGAAGCCAGCCTCGTCCTTGCTGATGACGAGCATCCGCAGCACCGTCTTTCGATCCTTCGAGGCGATGCCGTAGGCGCCCCGTTCGAGGGGCTGCCCTAGCGCCTTCTTTTCGGCTTGGGGGGAGAGCGGAACGCCGAAGCCTTCGACGGCTCCGCCTTCGGCGTGGGGATTGATCACCGCGAGGATCGCGGGCAGCGAGGCGTGGCTAGAGAGCACCGACAGGAAGAAGTCGCTGCTGATCCCAAACCCCGGCCCCTTGGGCTTACTGAACTGAAATGCCCGCATCTGTTTGTTCGACCGCCGCTGGCCCAGGAACGGCCTGCAACGATTTGTTGAGCAGCCGCCTCCACAAGTAAGGCAACCCGCCCAGCGGCCACGCGCCGAGGCTGCGGGATAAGGACGCGCGGTAGGGGTTAACCGGCTTGTCCCTGGCCTCCGCTGCCAAACCCGGAGCGTCGCCAGGCGAATACGAAACCAAGCCAAGCGGGTCCATCGCAACGACGGCCAAGCCGGGTCCAGTGCGGAAGGTCATCCCGAACGGTAACCGAACGAACGCCTTCCACCGACCCAGACGCTCACCCAGCCGCCGCGCCCATCCTTCGACCTCCTCCCCGCCGTAAAACGCGATGTAGAAGCTGCAGATGAGGAACGAGAAAAGGGGGATATTCATCTGGTATTCGATCATCCCATGCAGCAGCAGCCCCGCCACCAGAACCCACTTGCGCAGGGGCCGATAGAACACGAGGGTCGCCATCGAGAACTCCACGGCAAGGGTGACGAACGTGGTGACGTAGACCATCGGCAGCTCATTGACGAATTGCGGCACCGGGAACCGGTCGAACTCATGCAGCCGCGCCGGATACCAGGTCGCCGTCAGGTTCTGCCACAGCCCGCCGAAGCCGAACTTGTGCCAGAAGGTTGTGAAGTAGATGAGCGCCAGGTTGTACTGGATCAACCGCTGGCTCCAAAGCGAAACGAGCGCCGGCCCAGGCGCAATCTTTCCTTTCCAGAGCCCGATGATGCGGTCGAATGAGCAGGCTTTGCCACATGGAGCGAGTGCGAGATAGAGCACGCCTTGGCGGAGCACGGAATCGCCGCCGTGAAGGACCACCGGGTTGCGGTGGTGGATCGAGACGATGCCCACCGCCATCGCGATGGTGCTCACCCGCGTCCACAAGCCAAGCGCCGACAGCAAGGCGGCAAGCATGACGAGGAAGTAGAAGGCAAGCGCGAGCCGGTCGTCCATCACCCCGTTCAGCAGCGCAACTCGTGGCACCGCGAACGGCAGACGCACGGCTGCGCCGAAGAAATTGAAGTTGGCGTCGAGCGTTCCTTGATATTTGCGCAGCACGCTCTGCGGGAGGAAGCCACGCTCGCCAAACCACGCCTCCCAATCGACCAGAAGCATGCACAGGTTGATGAAGCAGAGGGAGGCAATGAGGATGCGAAAGATGCCGAGGGAGGTTGCAGAGCCGTGGCCAAACCAATAGCGGTCGACCCGGCGGAGCCACGCGCGCACTAACCGCCCGCCTTCGCCTGCCGCAGGGCGGCGAGGTCGACGGTATGCGCGTAATACATCTCGTCGCTGTAGGCCTCGTTCTGCTTCTGGCCAGGTGGCGCAACCTTCATGAAGTGTCGGTGCAGGTCGACCTTGGTCGGCGGGTTGCGTGGATCGTCGAAGCATACGAGCGCAATCCGCTGGCCGAATGCCGGCCAAAGCATCGCGCAATCATCGGTTCCCGCCCGCTCGAAGAACTTGCGGTACCGCTCCTTGATGTACTTCTGCCCAAGCGAGAGCGTGAACATCCTCGGATACTGGTAGTGGCGTGTCGAACCGTCCGCAAAGTGAACCACGGCGTCGGCGTACTGATCGATGCTGGCCGGGTTGGGGCTGAACATATCCCAGAACTGCCAGAAGCCGGTGCTCAGCAGATAGAACTGCAAGGGCGAATCCTTGATATATTTCTGATTGGTGAGCAGAAAGCCGTATTTGCCATATTCGACGGCGGACTCGACGAAACCGGGCACGCTACGCGTGTCGATGTCGAGCTTGGTCTTCGGAGGCTTGCCTCCTTCGCTGCGATATTCCTTGGGCGCGAGGGGCAACGTCCAAGCAGTGATCGCGAACACATGGAACGCGACGAAGAGCTTGATCCAGATCGGGGCGTTGCGCTTCTCCGCCGGTTCCATGATGCTTTGAAGTTACTTGATCGAGCCGAGTTGAATACCCTTCACGAAGAATCGTTGCGCGAAGAGGAACACGATCAGCAACGGAGCCATGACGATCAGCGCCGCCGTCATCTGCAGCGGCCAATTGCCTCCGCCGTAGCTGTTCTTGAAGACCGAGAGGCCGACCTCAAGTGTGCGCATCTCGGTTGAGTTCGTGTAGATGAGCGGCCCCATGAAGTCGGTCCATGCGCCAAAGAAGGCGAAGGTGCCGGCGGTAGCAAGGGCCGCCTTGCTGAGCGGCATGATGATCTTCGAGTAGATCGTCCAGTCCCCCGCGCCGTCAATCCTCGCCGCCTCATCGAGCTCGAACGGAATCTGCAGGAACGACTGGCGCAGCAGAAAGACCGCAAAAGACGAGGAGATGCCAGGCACGATGAGGGCCCAATACGTATCGAGCCAGCCAAAGCTGCGCAGGATCAGATAGACGGGAATTTGTGTCACCGTCCCGGCGAACATCATCGATCCAACGAACATCCAGAACACCAGTTCCCGGCTCTTAAATCGCAGACGCGAGAGCCCGTAGGCTGCCGCAGACGTAATCAAAAGCTGCAGAACGACGATTGAGACGGTCACGAAGAGCGTGTTCAGGAAGAAGCGCCTCACCGGCAAAGTCGGGCTGTTGAGAACCGTGTCGTAGTTTTCCCAATGCAAGTCCGGCTTGACGGAGGTGTAAACCTTTCCTCGGGCGTCCTTGGTCTCCACCGACGTAACGGGCAACGTCTCATTGAGCGGCGGTATCGGCGATTTT
This sequence comes from Fimbriimonadales bacterium, assembly GCA_038202925.1. Classification (GTDB taxonomy): domain Bacteria; phylum Armatimonadota; class Fimbriimonadia; order Fimbriimonadales; family Fimbriimonadaceae; genus JAEVZK01. Next base: position 35,885 of record JBBREM010000012.1, read on the forward strand.
GGAGGGTGGAGCGAGATGAGGAGCATCCAGACCATCGGCCCGATCAGGATCGCCGCCAGCGCCGTCATGGCTGCATAGCTGAGCACTATCCGTAAGAAGGGGCCGAAAACGGGGACCTCGGTGAGCGTGGCGATGCCGCTGATGACAGCAAGAAGACACACCACAAGAACCAGCCCAAGCAACCAGCCGCTCGTCGATGCGAGTCCGAAACGGACGGCGGCGTAGGCGACTCCCAGGCCCGCAAGGATCAGTAGCGTCCCATCGCGTAGCCGGGCAAGCGTGGTTATCACGACGCCGAGTACCCCCTAAGCTGATTCGCCTGCAGCTTGAACTGCCCGAGCGTGATCACGGCGATGACGGCCAAAAGGATAAAGCTCTGCGCCGCAGCCAGCCCCGTGTTGAACTGCACCCAAGCCTCCCGGTAGATGTGGTAGCCGACGACGTCGGTCGAGCCTTCCGGGCCCCCCTTAGTCATCAAATACACCGGCGCGAAGAGCTGCATCGCGCCGATCGTCGAGGTCACCATCACGAAAAAAGTGGTGGGCGCCAGCATCGGCAGCGTGATCCGCCAGAAGGTGCGCGTGCGAGACGCGCCGTCGAGCGAAGCCGCCTCGTACAGCTCGGGCGGAATGTTGACGAGCCCGGCGAGAAAGAGAATCATCTTCGGGCCGATGCCGTTGAGCGCCGCCATCGCCACCAGCGCCCACATCGCCCACGTCATGTTGTTGAGAAAGTCGGTCTGCGTGGTAATCCCCAACCAGCCGAGGACGGTGTTGACCATGCCGTTCTGCGGCAGATAGACGTATATCCACAGCATCGCAATCGCGATGCTCGATGCGATGGAGGGGATGTAATAGAGCGTGCGGAAGATGGTCACGCCACGCAGCTTCTGATTGACGAGCAGAGCAACCGCTAGGCCTAGCGCCATGCCGATCGGGACGCTCATTAGCGCGTACCGCGCCGAATTCCACATCGCGTTCCAAAAATCGCTGTCGGCGAGCGTGTAGCGGTAGTTGAACCCGCCAACAAACTTGCCCTCGCCCTTCACAAGGTGCATCTTGAAGAGGCTGATGTACAAGGCGTAGCCGATCGGAATCAGGGCGAAAACGAGCAGATGGACAAACGCAGGCGCGATGAAGAACCAGGCCGCTTTCGGCCGGCGGGCGGTCACCCTTTCGCCCATTCCTTCTCGATCTTGCGCGCCGCCAGCGTCATCGCCTCCTGAGGGTCACGGTCGGACTGGATGATCGAATCCATCGCCTTCTGCATCTGGTCTTCGACGAACTCGTAGCCAGCCATCCAAGAGCCGTAGGGCGGCCGCGCCGACGGGATGATCGGGATGAACTCAGCCTCCAGGGCCGAGGCTCGCGCACGTTCCTCCGCCACGTCCTTCCGCCCGCACACGGCGATGCCGCTCGACTGATACAGCACCTGCACGCGGTGCGAGGTCATGTAC